>JBGTHH010000774.1:0-4312 GCA_041746275.1 Pirellulaceae bacterium
TGGCATGATCCGGCATGGCGTCGCGCGCTTGGAAAGCCGGCGTTCCCAGACCACATAACGAGCCCACAAAGTCGGCGAAACGATCTTGGTCGGGGCGATCCAATTGCACGGTCGGCTGACCTGCCGCCCAGGCCCGATAAAACAGCGTGAAAAAGCGATGATGGAACAGATCCAGGAACCTGGCGAGTGTCACATCGTGAATGCGATGCTCCCGCTCGTAAGCGTATTCGGTCAGATGGAGAGGCAACGGTCCGTTGGGCCCAAACATACCGAAAAAGTTGGCTGACAGATGCCACTTGCCACTGACGTCGTGTTGGAACGACGCCAAACTCGACGGCGCGAATGCCAAACTGGGTGGCTGCCCAAAACGCACCGGTTCCTGACGCGGCAATTCCGCCTCGCCGGTGCGCGGCGCGTCTCGGAAATGGCAATCGAGCCGGCGCACGGCCATATGGAACTGATAGCGATACGGAGCCTGTTGCAGTTCGGCAAGAATGCTCAAATCAGGTGCCGATTCCCGGGCATGGCTGGCCATCGCTTGATCTCTCCGCGATCCGTGGATTTCAGGACCGTTTCGGTAAAGGAATTGAGGGACACGTATTTGGTAAAGAACTGCGCCAAGACGGCCCCGAGCAAGTACACGCCCGCTCCCTCAAACGCCGTCTCGTCGCAAGTCATGGCGATCTCCAGTCCGCGCGCGTAAGTAATCGGACCGGCTCCCGGAAATCGGCGAGTAATAGGCTGGCTGGCTACGCTGCGTAGCCCTTCGACTTGTTTCTGAAGAGCCACGTCGTTCGCGCGCACGTAGAGCTTGAGCAAGTCGCGCAACGCCGAGGCACCTTGATGGTTGTCGTTATCGACAAGGCTCAGATAGTTCAGCGACAGGTGGCTCACCAAGCGCCAGGCGTTGTCGCCATTGGCATACACGAACGAAGGTCGCGGTTCGGTGGGGCCCGCGAGGCAACGTGTGCTTTCGACGGGCGCGCCAATTTCCAAGTTAAAGTCGGTGCTCCCGCGTCCGACGGGCATGAACAACGGCAAATCGCGATTACTGCACAACGTGCGCACACCAAGTTGTTCGAGACCGTGTCGAAAGGGAGCTTCATCGGCATCCACGATCGATAAGAAGACTTCGCTTCCCACATAGCTGCTGCGAGTCCCCGTTCGCTGCTGCTTGCTTGACATGACTCGCTGTCGACGAGCGACGGTGTAGAAGGCCGATGGCGTTTCCGACGCCGTCGTATCCCGCGCGGCGTAAAACGGGCGGAACTCCTGTGCCTTGTCGGCGGTGGCGTCGAAGCCCACCACACTTTCGATCTGAAACACTTCCAAATCCATGGGACGCGTGCGATCGGGAACCACATGATATTCCGTGTCGCCGGGATTCAGCAGAATGCGATCCGAACGATGCGGGAACAGATTGACGGCGGGCGTGCAGTACAACGCGAAGTCCGATTCGCTGACCACGTTCTCCAGTTTTGGCTGAACGCGATTGAGCACAATCACGATTTCCAGTTCGTTCTGCTCACATCGACTGACTGCGGGCCCCAGGCCCGTTAACTCGAAGTTGAGGAAGCGTTGGTGACACGCGAAGTACTCCTGCAACAAACGATAACCATCAAACGATCGGGAGACGCAGGGCAATAACGCCTCGTCGGGAGCAAAGCCCAAGGGGCGAATGTGCCGGCTGTCCAAAATCTTGTGCCAAGCCGAATTGACGGGGCGAATCAAAATCGCGGAAGCATGGGCAAACAACTGCTCATACAGGAACATCGAGCGTTCGTTGCCACCTCGAATGAAGCAGGGCAGGGAGTCGAGCGCCAACTCGTTGAACTTCAGTCCCGCGGTCGCCCGCAGCTTGAGACGAATCGCCGCGCGGGCGTCCTGCAATCCCGGTGGCAGGGCAATGGAAGCCACATTGCGGCTGAAATAATTCGCCTGTGTGATCTCCAGCGGCCACAACGTCGTGTCGTGAGCCGTCCGATACTCGCACGCCGTCTGATCGTTCTTGCCTAGCACGCTGCGCAGCGACGTCCCGCGCGGAATGAGATAGCCCGCGGCGAGCGAGCCTTCGGTGAGATCCGGCTGAAACTGAACGATTGCCATTGACGGGATCGGTGTCAGGTACAGCGGATAGACCATCTCCAGCAACTGCTGCGTGAAACGCGGAAACTCGGCATCCAGTTTCAACTGTAGGCGAGCCGTGAGGAAGGCAAATCCCTCGAGCAGTCGCTCGACATACGGGTCGGCGCAGTCGAATCCATCCAGTCCCAATCGACCGGCGATCTTGGGGAACTGTTGCGAGAACTCGCTCCCCATTTCACGAATGTGATGCAACTCGCGTTGGTAGTACTGAACGAATCGCGGGTCCATCTTAGTTATTCCAACTTCTGAAAATCCAGTTGCGCTCGCATCACGTTAGCGATCCGATTGTTCGACAATCGCCACGTGGCCTGTTTCCAGATCGATATCCGTGCGGAGGAAAAGTTGCAGTGGCAACGGCTGAGCCCACAATTGACCTTCGATCTTGAAGCTCAGGGCGTTGTTGTTCATCACATCATCCAAGGCCACGGCTTCGACACGCAATGATTCCTGGATCATGCGGGGCTCGAAAAACAGGATGGCCTCGCGGATCTTGGCTTCCAGCCAGCCGAGGTTCGCGCCGGACAAGGTGCTTCCGGCCAACGCCGGGATGCCGTAGTTCAACACGGAACGCTCCACTTCGGGAGCGGTCTCGAAATCGATGATGTCGCCCAGGTTCTCGGTGTTCATCAACCAAGCCAAGTCGCGCAGCACGCACTCGCGGAGTTGCTTGATCGACAGGACGCGGGCCTCACGCGACTCACGCGTTTGGGTCGGGTTATCATCCGCCAAGCGATCCAGAAGTGATGGCTGAAGTCGCTCGGTGTAACTCAGTTCAGCCATGCCGAATCTTCAGGAAAAGCTATGAGGAAATGTCGGTCGCGTCCGCGGGAGTCGCGTCGAAGTCGATGCGTTGGAGGTCCATCAACGGATACTCGCCACCATCGGTCGTCAACAAACGCTGTCCCAGTCCACAATAGGTCTCACTGCCCAGTTCGGTCCACTCCGTCTTGCGACTCATGCGCAGCAGGTCATCCGAACTGGATTCCGAACCGGAATAACGCGTGGGAATCAGCCCTACGGCTTCGCCGCCATTGGCCCAGGCGAAGTGAGCGGGCAACCACACCACGTCACGTAAGTCGCTGGGGGGCTCGAAATCAATGCGTCGAATGCGCCCGAACGGAATCCAATAGTACTTGCCGTTCACAATCGCTTCGAGCACAGGCCCCAAGCGTGAGTCCGCATCGGCGATCCATTCAAAGGGCAGGCTCGGGGCTGGTTCGTCCGGGGAAGGGGCCTCGGCGGAACGCAAGGTGAGACGACCGGGCGAGGTCGGTGCCGCTTCCAGCGCCTCGCCTCGGACCCGTTCCGCTTCGACATGCTTGCCATGCGTGGTCAGATCCAGAGCCTGGAGCAGCAACGCCAACCAAGCCTCCGGTTCGCCGAAGATGAGCGGCGCGCGATCTCCATGAAAGATCTTGGAACGTAGCACTTCGCAGTGCAGCGCCTCTTGGTACGTTTGCGCCATGATTAACGCGTCGGCGTCGAGATCGCGGGCGACGTTGAGCTGAGTGAGCGCACGATCCCACTGCCCCATCACGGCGAGAAGTTGGAAGAGGAAGATGCGATGTTTGGCCACGTCGGGCGAGCGACGCACCTCCTGAGTCAACTCTTTCAAAGCTAAATCCAATTCCGCGTTCTTCAGTGCTTGAACGGCCGACATCTTAGCTTTGATCCACCTTTCCTGTGGCGGGATCTTTCCACTGATGATCCCACTTTGCACTCGCCGCCTGATCCCAGCTCTTGTCACCCATGGTCTGAAACACCTTGCCGTCAGTCGTACTGCGGTACTTCATGGCGATCTGGTTGTACCATAGCGAAATGGATTCCGTCGGCCGCTCATCTTCGTCGCCAGCGATCGACCACGACTTAATCAAGGTCCTGCCGAGCTTGATCTTGAGGTAGGCTTTCATCCCTCGACTCTTGTCCGCGCTATTCTCCACGGCTTCGACAAAATGAATCTCGGCACCGAGGAACTTGTTGGCATCACTGCCAGAGTTA
Source organism: Pirellulaceae bacterium (assembly GCA_041746275.1). Classification (GTDB taxonomy): domain Bacteria; phylum Planctomycetota; class Planctomycetia; order Pirellulales; family Pirellulaceae. Next base: position 4,144 of record JBGTHH010000774.1, read on the forward strand.
CCGGCACGATTTGCGTCGTCGGGAGTGCGATCTTGGATTGCCTTGTACATCAAATAGACTGTGGTCGCATCCACCGTTTTACTGATGCTGATCTCTTGAGACTCTTCCTTACTCGTCTCGATGTCCTGACCGCCACCCTTCTTGGCCACCTCAATTTTGCGACCGACCC
>JBGTHH010000775.1:0-11720 GCA_041746275.1 Pirellulaceae bacterium
GTGTGCGCAATTGGGGCAGCGGCTGGTTGCCTCCCGTTTACCAGGGAACCGCGTTTCGGTCGGAAGGCATCGCGTTGCCCAATCTGCAACCGCGCACTCCGCGGTCGCCGGAAATCGAGCGCGGGCGTATGGATGTGCTGGCCCAGTTAAACGAGCGGCATCGGCTGGCTCGGCCCGGCGAATTGGAACTCGATGCGAGAATCGCCAGTTTCGAGTTGGCTGGCCGTATGCAGCTTTCGGCGACCGATGCCCTCGACTTGTCCCAAGAGACCGCGGCGACGCAGCGCCTGTACGGATTGGATCAAGACAAGACGCGGTCCTATGGTCGGCGGTGTTTGATGGCTCGGCGTTTGATCGAACGGGGTGTTCGGTTTATTCAGATCTTCATGGCGGGCCAACCGTGGGACACGCATTCCAACAACGTCTCGGGCACGCGCAGTTGTTGCGAGCAAACGGATTTGCCGGTGGCGGGACTATTGACGGACTTGCGCCAGCGCGGGCTGCTGGATTCGACCTTGGTGCAGTGGGGCGGCGAGTTCGGTCGCACGCCAGCCGCGGAACAACGCAACGACAAGGCACTCGGTTCGGAAGGCCGCGATCACCACCCTTACGGCTTCAGCATCTGGCTGGCCGGCGGTGGCATCCGAGGTGGCCAAGCCTACGGAGCGACCGACGAATTCGGTTACCGCGCGATCGTCGATCGCACGCAAACCGCCGACTTGCACGCCACGATCCTGCACCTGCTGGGCCTCGATCATCAGTTGCTGACGTATGGTCACAGTGGCCGCGACGAGCGGCTAACGGACGTCTACGACGCGCACGTGATCGAGCGATTGATCGCCTAGCGATGTGATGCCGAGTTGGACTGCGACGCTTTACCGAGCCTACCAGCCCGAAGCGCAAGCGAGTGAACTTACCGCCATTTATTCACTCGCTTGCGCTTCGGGCTGGTATTTGCTGCCGTTCGTGAAAAAGTGGCGCTGTCCAACGAGACGACGAAAGGGGTGAATCGAGGGACGTACTATTTTCTTAAAAATGTAGAATTCCCTGTTCACTCGCCGGCTACTTGACGACATGGCCGGTCTGGGGATTGACCACTAAATTCAAGGCATCGTCGTCGTGCGTGAAGAATAGAAATCCATACATCATTTCTTCATGGCTTTGCGCGCCTTCCCGCACGGTGGCGGTCGAGTCCGGGTTGTAGGCGTTGAAAGAAGAATTGTCGAAGTGGGCTGTACAATCAATGCCAGTGCCTGTGGGAAACTTCATCGAGTTGGTCGGCCACCGGTAGGATGCCTGCCAGTCAAAGTTGTAGTTGGGAACCGATAACAGCGTGTCCCGCCGACCGTCCGGGAAATTCGCCACGAAGGTCATGTCTTTGCCTCGCAAATGCATATGACAGAACATGCCGATCCCAGTTGCGTCGCGCTGAAAAGTTTTTGTGCCCGCTTTGACCTCGTAATGGCTGGCTCCCGGCGGAATCGCAAACCGGCCGTTGTGGAATTGAAAGTGCCGCAACTGCTTCTGAATTGTTTCCTTGGCGAAGGTAAAACCAACGGCCGTTTGATCGGTCGTTTCCTCGCCGGTCGTCACGTAATGAATTTGCAGCCCGATGACCGATCCCGCGGGAATGCGGAAGCCGATTCCCGAATCGAGCACCATGGGCTCGCCACCGGGAACGAACCCCGAAATGAAATTCTTCTCCGGATGAAAACCATCGCCTGCAAGATCAGAGACGCTGACAAAGCCCATGTTGCAGTGATGCACGACGGCGCGATCGCCGGGGTTAATCTCGACCTTTTGGATCCACGTATCGCGCAGGAACAAATGCGGTAACAAAACGTAGCGGTAAGGAATGTATCCTTCGGCGGGAATCTTTTGCGGAGCCGGCAGCCGAACAATCAGATCCGGCTCGCCAATCCGCCAGTCCGATTCGCGTGGCTCGAGCGGTGGCGGAGCATCCGCAGGATCACCCGCGATGCGGTCGTTCATAGCCCAATCCACAATCGTCGCGATGTCAGCGCTGGTCAGGCTGAGATTATTGGCGAAGTGTCCGTGTTCGCTGGCGGCGTGCCACGGCGGCATGCGACGCTGTGTCACGACTTCCGCGATCATCGCCGAATGCCCAGCGACTTCTTCGAACGTCAGGAGCGAGAACGGCGCGGCACTATCCGCTTGGTGGCACGCTTGGCAGTGCTGCCGCATCAGCGGCGCGATGTCACGATAATAAGTGATGTCGCGTTTTTGCGGCGCACGCGGCGCGGTGATGAGGCATCCGTCCACCGGCGTTGCCGCGACACGCACATCGCGTCCGGCGAGCACATCGTCGATGGCCTCTCGCAAATCCTGCCGACCGGCATTCGGGCGAACACCACCGAGTCGAAACTCCGAGTCGATGCGGCCTCGATACCGCAGTCGCCGCTGGGAGTCCAAGATCACACACTCTGGCGTCCGCGTTGCTCCCACCGCCACCACCACTTCGCCCGTAAAATCCTTGACGAAAGGAAAGCCAATCTCCGCCTGCAAGGCTTGACCTGCCACATCGACGACCGCGTCTCCCGGCCCCACATTCATCGCCACGAATTGGACGCCCTGAGCGCGATAGGTTTCATCCAGTTTCCGCAGCTTCGGCAACGAACGCTTAACGATCGGGCAGTCGAGCGTGGTGAAGACGAGCACGTAGGCTTGACGATCGCCGAAGTCTGACAGCGTGCGCGGCAGATATCGCATGTCGGTAAAGGTGAATGGTTTCGCTTCCGTTCCAATCGCCGGAAGTTCTTCGGCGCCTGCATGAGCCACTCCGACGAACAGCACGAGGCCGCAGAAGATGGACAAGACCAAATGTGAAACTGGTTGCCTCATATGAACCCTATCGTTGCAGGACAAACTTCAAACCGTTCCGGTCAATCGCCCATTGTAACCGGAAGATCGAAGTCGATGCCGCTCTTCGTTGGTCGACTCCGTTGACTCGAAGGTTTGTTTGGACACATTCACCTGTTAGAATACAAGCCGTCGCACTCAAGCGGGTGATTTCAAGAGGTTAAGGCCATGTCCTATGCAAAATACTCGGCGGACGAAGTCGAATCGCGCGGCGAAGAGATCTACGAGCGACAGATTCGGCGAAGGGTTGAAACCGGCAACACGGGCAAGTTCGTGGTGATCGACATTGAGACGGGCGAATACGAAGTTGATCAAGATGATTTGCAGGCGACCAAACGAGCCTTGGCGAAGCGGCCAGATGCCGTTCTCTATGGACTGCGAGTCGCGTATCCGACGGCCTACACATTAGGCGGGCATACCGCGGTGGAGTAGGAATGATCCACGGCACCATACGCAATCGTGAAGCAATCGTCGAACTGGAAGTGTCCGGCTCCGTTCAACCGTCCCAAAAAATCGCAGCCGTCATTGACACGGGTTACAACGGATACCTGACGCTTCCGGACAACTTGGTGACCGCGCTACAACTGTCGTTTGCAGGTTACCGACGAGGAAGACTTGCGGAAGGTAGTGTCATCCGCTTAGACGTTTACGTGGGGAGCGTCGTTTGGCATGGGCGACCGTCAGACGTGCTGATTTCGCAAGCAGCCGGGACGCTGTTAATCGCTATGTCCCTGCTCACGGGAAGCCGTTTGACCATGGATGTCGTCGACGGTGGCAACATATCGATCGAAGCCTTGCCCCAACGACCTTGACCTTCGTTGCGCCTTCGGCTGCGGGGAACATGCGGAAGCGGCTCTCATATTTCACGATCAGACCCGACCTCCTATCTCCCTCCTCTCATAATCAACAATCTGCATGAGCGCGGTGTGAATGTGCTTCCATGGCAGGGCAAGATCGAGAGTTTGCGCGCGAATGCGGTGGCCGTGGGTGGTGAATTCGGCGGCGAAGTCTCGTGTCGTGCGTGGGTAAAGTAGCACGCCTTCGGCCTGCTCCCAGCCAGATTCAGTGGCTCGCTGTCTCAAGTACGTGAAAAGCTGGTACAGATTTGCCGAAGGAAGCTTTGCCGCAGTCCCGAACCCACCCGCCTTGAGCGCCTGCGTATAGAACTTTGTATCGAGTATGATCGCTCGGTCCGGACCGCTGAGACACACGTCCGTCTCCATGCGAGGCAGAAGCAAGACTGCATCCTCGTTTCCAGCAACGTACTGCCAGTTGATGTTTGGTGCGCTGACCTGCCAGCAGTCGTTGGGGAGTTCGCGCCGGTAGAAGTTGAAAACGAACTTCTCAAAGAGTGCGGGCAGTCCGTCTCTCACAAAGTCGCGGAAGTGTCGTCCGCCGCCGCGTTCGGCCGGAAGCCAGTGCTCGTGGATGAATTCGCAGATGTGGAGCAGGAAGCCGTAAATTCGGTTGTTGCGGTGGAGTTGGACGCGCCTGAAATGCTCCGCACGAAGTTCGACAGCTTGAACTGGTGCGAGCCAGCGAAGTAGGTCATGAACATCGGCACGAGTGTTCTTGTCGAGTTCGACTGCGTCGCAAAGGCGTTGGAGCGTGGTCTTGATGATCCGGTTTGGCAGCGTGTTATATTCGAGTTCATCCCAATCGCACGCGGCGCGTCCTTGGCGGAGTAGATTGCGGCGAAGAGTTGTCGTGACCAGCACCTTGCCGCGGACGCCCGCAATTTCCTCCTCGCGCGGAAGATATCCGCGATCCAGCCCGCGCCGGAGCAAACGGCGCGTGCCGTTCACGAGCACCCGGGCGAAGAGATCGAGCAGCTCTGTGGATTCCAGCGCGTCCACATCATTCAGAGTTTCCTTTTCTTCCAACACGTCCCACGCATAGCAGAGCAGGTAGTAGATGTTGGCGATGGGGATTTCCATAAGACTATTCGGGACCGAGGGAGGATGCAAAGTCACAACATACGAAGGCGGATCGGGCTCTTGGCATTCACGTCATACGGGTTTTCCGTGGGCGCGATGGCTTCTACGCGAGCAGGTCGCTGACCAGCTTGTCCACACGCTCGCGAGAGTCGAAGTATTCTTCCAGCAACGGCTGAATTTCGCCTTCGATCACTTCCCGATACCAAGCGTCGTCCGGCATGTGGTCCGGCGGCGGACAGAAGAAGCTGTGGCCGACGCGGAATCCGGGGCCAAGGTCGCGTTCCTTTTCAATGACCTCATTCAACTCACCGATGCGATCGCGGATGCGCACAATCAGCGCGGCGGTTGCTCCCCGTCCTGTCAGCCATGCGTCGAATTCTGGTGAATCAAACTCGGGGTCGAGCGTCACGAATGCAAACCGCCGGCGCAGTGCATAGTCCACCATCGCAAGCGAGCGATCGGCCGTGTTCATCGTTCCGATGAAGTGGAGATTGGATGGTAGATGAAAGGTCTCATCGGCCTGCTCCGAGTAGGTGAGTGGGATCGCGTGGTCCGGCCCTCGTTTGTCGGCTTCGATCAGCATCAACAATTCGCCAAAGATCTTTGCCAGATTACCTCGGTTGATTTCGTCAATGACAAAAAACCAATCCCGCTGCGGGTCGTTTCGGGCGAGCCGTGCAAACTGGTAGAACACGCCGTCACGTCGCTCCAGACCTAGCCGCGTTGGGCGATATCCTTGCACAAAATCCTCGTATCCATAGCTCGGATGGAATTGAACCATCGCGACGCGGCGGTCGTCACGCTCTTCCATGAGCGCGAAGGCAAGACGACGCGCTATGAAGGTCTTGCCGACGCCCGGTGGTCCTTGAAGGATAATCGCTTTCTTCCGTCGTAGCCGCGCGAGAATCTCATCGAGTCGGGACTCCTTCATGAAGAGGCTGTCGAGCGCATCAGCTTTCGTGAAACGCGGGCACTTGGGAGGTTGTGGGTCAAAATTCGGCGCATCATCGATGATCGCGCGTATGGCTTCGTATTCGTCCAAAGTGACGGCAAATAGTCTGCCTCGATTGCCGATGAGCGGCTGGCAATGAGCCAGCGCCGGAACTGTTTGCAGATCGGCCCACGTGACCGGCACCGAAAATCCTTCGACTTTCCGGAACTCAATCGCCTCGCCTTCCGGCGAGTTGTGCAATGCTTTGGTGATTTCACAGACTGCGACGATTTCTCTGTCCGGGTTCGTCGCATAGGCGAATAACACGTCACCGGGCCGTGCGGCGGCGAAGTGATTGTAATTTTGCCGTTTGCGCCCGACTGCGTTGCGTGACGTGTAAGTTGCGACTGATCCCACTGGGGCACTGCGGAAGTCCTCCCAGACTCTCGGATTCGCATTGAGCCACCAGTATCGGCGAGTGGTCGCTGCTGTCGATGTGGCGGTGTCGCTCTCGGCGTCAATTTGTTGCTGACCGCCTGCGCGTTGTTTGCGCAATTCCCTGTGATGCTTGATCCACTTTCTGACGATGTTTCGTACGTCAACAATTGAGAGTGTCGTGTGTTGGCCACGCTCAGTGAGCGTCCACACGCCGCGCTGATGGCAAACAATCAGTCCTTCGTAAATGAGGTACTGCCTTCCCCAAGCGACCTGATTCGAGAACTGAGACTGCCCAGATTTTTCATTGAGTATTCCCCGTTGAGCATCAGTCACACTGTGAGTGCGTGCGATGATGTCTTCGACTTGCTTCGGCGTTCCTGAACCGCCCAGCTCTCTTAACGCATCCAGAATCGGTCCCATCCAACGTTTGAACTCTGCCTGCTTGCGTGGTTCTACTACGGTGCCGCCCACCTGATAAGCATCGAGCGATATTTGCGGAAAACCTTCGCCTGCATTCGCGACCACCTGTTCCAGCCAGGAAAAGTAGCCCGCCGCTGTCCAACTCTCCGCGACAATGCCACGCTCTTTGAAGAAGGCACGAGTGTGCCGCTCGCAAGGGAGAAAGCCCTGCGGGTTCAACCAGAATAAACTTATGCTTAGTTTGGCAACTCCGCTGCGTTTCACATTCAGTGCTTCATCAAAGAGCGTGCGATCGAATGTCCGCCAGCCATTCGCCACACCCTCGCGCGCGGCTCGCCAGAGGACGGGAATATCGTTTGACGTTCGGTCAGCGAGGTATGCGAAAGCCCAACTATTCTGGGCGTTCGCGATAGGTATCCCATCAAAGTCATCGGGCACCGGTTCGGAAAGATGCCAAGCAGCCTTGATCCTCGCCAAGATCGCCTGCCGCCCCGTGACAGAATTGTGTCGATTGAAGCTCGCGAAGAACGTGAATGGGTCAATCTCCGTCAATGGCGTTACGTCCCCAGCAGCATCGCGATCCGTCACCGCAATGACCTTTAACCCATCCGCCCTCATTTGTCCGAGCAGACTCAACAGCTCGCCCTGCAGATTTTCAAACTCCAGCACCTTGTGGGCGATTTCAGAGTAGAGCGGAATCCAGGTAAAGCTCATAGAATTCGCCGTGCGATTAGAGTTTGGGGAGAGAACATGGGCGATAGGGACCGCCAGCTTATCGCAAGTTGTTGTTGGTTTCAACGAACAAGCGTCGCATGAGGAGAAAGGAGGAACTATATGCGATGTGGAGTGGTGCGATCTGATAGCAAAAGCGGCAGGACACGTTGCAAAGTCTTGCCGAGATCGCAGAGAGTTAGTTAGTACGAAGCGGTGTGATCAGTCGAGTGGGCGACGAGCATCAGCCGGAATCGAGAAGTCGCGTGTCGCAGCAGCGGTTGCCACTTCACGAGGTGGTGCGGCGTCTCGGACCGAATCCGTCACTGATCGCGACGCGTTCGATTTCATACTTAGCTGCGCCGGGGATCGATTGCTCCAGGGATGCACTTCTTCCGCGACAAAACGCCCACAGCGCGTCCACTTCAGATTCTGCTTGTCTTTTTTGCCGCCAACGCGGAAACTAGTTGGACAGCGCCACTTCAGGATTTCCACCCATGAAATACCAGCCCGAAGCGCAAGCGAGTGAACTTGCACGCAACTCGTTCACTCGCTTGCACGTCGGGCTTGTATTCGATACCAATGTGGCGCTGTCCAACTAGGAAGACTTTCCCGCCGCTCTCCCGCCAGACTTTGAATCCCGCCATGCATCCGATCGTACCTTCAGCTCTTACCTGGCAACGTTGGCGACATCTGCGCAATTCATCGTCTTACTTCATAGCCAGCGTGCGTCGTGGGTCCGACTTCGTGTTTGTGGCTCACAGGCTGGAAGCCTGTGCCACTTTAGGCATATTGACCGTCTTCGGATTGTGCTCGATCGTTGGTTCCTTGACCGCTGCCGAGCCGGATTTGAAGAGTGTCTTTCCAACTGGCTGTCAGCGGGGAACGAGCGTCGAGATGACGCTGGGCGGCAACGGTCTCGATCAAGGCGGTTCACTTTACTTCACACGGAGTGGCCTAACCGCGGAGCATATCGAGAAAGGGCGTTTTCGGATCACGGTGGCCGCCGATGCGGAAGTGGGCGTTTGCGACTTGTGGGTGGCCACGTCGACGGGACTCGCCGGACCGCGACGATTTAGTATCACGGCGAATCCGGTGATCGTCGAACGGGAAGGGAACGATACCCGCGACACGGCGCAGTGGGTGCCCAGCGGTGCGGCGGTCGATGCCCGACTCGATCGGGCGGCTGACCTGGACTGGTTCGCTTTTGAAGGTCCGGCAGACCAACTCGTCACGATCACGGGCCGATCACCGTCACTGGATGGAAGCGCGCAGCTCGTCTTGACACTCTTTGATCCCGATGGCCGCGAACTCGTCCATAGCGCCTCGCACGAGAACGAGCCGCGAGTGACTTGCCGTATGCCGACGGCGGGAACGTATCGAGTGCTCGTCCATGATCGAGCCTATCGCAAGGACGACTTTAGTTTCTATCGACTTGAAGTGACAACGGAGCCGCAGCACGTCGCCAAGCTAGAACGCACAGCGCAGCTCATTCTGCCGGACGATTTGTTCGGTACGATTCGTGTTCAAGAAGAACCAGAGCTGTCACCCGAGGAACGACCGATCATCGAGCTTCCTAGCCGCATCGCGGGCCAACTCGGTGAACGCAATGAAGTCGATTGGTTTCGCTTTCAGGCGCGGAAAGATCAAGTCGTCCATATCGAAGCGTTCGGGGAGCGGCTGGGGCAGTTGATGGATCTGGAAGTCGCCGTTTACGACGCCGCAGGCAAGCAGTTGTCGACGGGCATGGACTTGGCGGCCCCGAAAGGAATCCCCGCGACATTGCCGCTTGTTTCGTTGGACCCGTCGATCGACTGGAAAGCGCCCGCCGACGGAGAGTTTGCGCTGGCCCTTCGTGACCTCTATGGCGGCAGCATCTTTGGAGCCGATCGCATCTACGAACTGATCGTCGCAACTCCACAGCCGAATGTCACGGCGATCGCCAGTCCCGCCGGCAGCAGTGTGGCTCGCGGCGTTTTCCTCAAACCAGGCGGCCACGCGGAAGTTTCCTTGACGGTCATTCGCTCCGGTGGCTTTGCCGGCCCGGTCAAGATTCGCGCGATGGAATCAACGGACGGTGTGGCAGTCGAGCCGATTGTTGTCGATGCCAAGGAAGTGACGAAGGCGATCCGAATCGTGGCGGCACAGGACGCACCCGCGGGCTTCCGATCGCTTCGACTTGTGACGGAAGCGGAGATCGGTTCTGATACGCTGACGACTCCTGTCTTGAATGCCGTGCAGATACGTTCGGGTGTAACGCGACGAGTCGACGAAATGGTCATTTACATTAGCGAGTGAACATGTCGCTGCAACATTCATTACCGTTGATGATCTTGATAGTCGCTTGGCAGCCATGCGGTTCGGCGCTGCAGGCGAGTGAGACAACAAGATTTGACTTCACCAACGACATTGCTCCGATTCTCACCAAGTTGGGTTGTAATGGAGGTGGATGTCACAGCAAGTCGACTGGGCGCGGTGGGTTCAAGTTGTCTCTCTTCGGATTCAATCCGGAAGAGGACTTCGATGCCGTCGGCCGAGGCTCTCGTGGTCGCCGAGTGTTTCCCGCTTCCCCGGACGAGTCGCTGCTGCTGAAGAAGGCAACGATGGCGGTCCCGCACGGAGGTGGTCGACGGCTCGACGATTCCGATCCTGAATATGCGTTACTGCGCGAGTGGATTGCGGCGGATATGCCCTGGGGCCAGGAACCGTCGCCACGGATTGAGCAATTGCAGATCACGCCGGCTGCGGCGTCGATGAGTCCGGTTGCCGAACTGCAACTGACCGCGACAGCCATCTACTCGGACGGAACGCAGCGCGATGTGACGCGGCTCGTACGGTTCAGCAGTGCGGAACCGGCGATCGCCGCTGTGGGCCTCCACGGGCTCGTCCATACGGAAGACCGGACCGGCGAGACGCCGATTATCGGTTTGTATCAAGGCCAAGCCGCCGTCAGTCGTGTGATTGTCCCCACGGTGAATCCGGCGGCCGAAGTGGACGAGCGGTTAGCGACCTTTCCCATCCGGAATCTGGTCGACAAGCATCTCGTCGAGAAGCTGAAGCAACTGCGGATCGCGCCAGCGGACATCGCCGACGATGCGACTTTTCTTCGACGCGCTACGCTACAGATCGCTGGTCGTTTACCGACATTGGCCGAAACCGAAGCCTTCTTGGCCGACCCTGGCTCCGACAAACGCGAACAGCTCGTCGACCGCCTACTCGCGAGTCCTGAGTATGCCGATCACTTCGCTCAGAAATGGTCGGACTTGCTGCGCAATAAGCGGCGAGGCCAGTCGCCTCGCATACCGGGTACGATCGCATTCCATCGTTGGATTCGTAACGCGCTCGCCACGAATGTGCCGTACGATCAGTTCGTCAGGGATGTCATTACCGCGACTGGCAATGTGACGGTCAATCCTCCGGCTCAATGGTACGCCGAGGTGCGTTACCTCGAAAGTTATGTCGATGATACCGCACAGGTGTTTCTCGGAGTGCGCATCGGTTGCGCTCGTTGTCACCATCATCCTTTCGAGAAATTCAGCCAAGATGATTACTATGGGTTGGCGGCGTTCTTTGCACGCGTCGAGAGGAAGGGCGGTGCCGGTGTCGCCGAGAGACGTGCTGACGAGACGGTCTTCGTTAAGGCGTCGGGCGAACTCAAACATCCCGTCACGGGCGTAGTCGTCGTTCCACACGGCCTCGATTCCGATCCGGTTCACGTCGCCACCTACGATGACCCACGACAGGCACTTGTCGATTGGATGAGTGCGCCCGAGAACCCTTATTTTGCTCGAGCCTTCGTGAATCGCATGTGGGGACACTTCTTCGGACGTGGCTTGAGCGAGCCTTGGGACGACTTGCGCGTGACCAATCCCGCGACGATCGAGCCGCTGTTGGACGAGTTGGCTGCGGAATTCGTCAGCAGCAAGTTTGATGGGAAGCATGTGATCCGCTTGATCTGCCAGAGCACCGCGTACCAACTAAGCTCGCAGGCGAGCGACGATGACTGGACGGATACGCAGAACCATTCCCGCTTCTATCCGCAAAGAATGGCCGCCGAAGTGCTGCTCGACGCGTTCGATCAAGTCTCGGGCGTCCCGACGCGTTATAGCGGGTTGCCCACCGCGACGCGGGCCGTGCAATTGCCGGACGAGGATTACTCCAACGAGTTTCTGACCTTGTTCGGACGCCCCACGCGCGAAAGTGCCTGCGAATGCGAGCGGACTGCCGAACCCAGCCTCTCGCAATCGCTGTTCGTCATGACCAACAGCTTCATTCTCGGAAAGGCGACTGCAAACAATGGATTGGCGGCCGCCCTGGCAACTGATAAACGAGATGATCGCGAGAAGTTCCGCGAGTTGTCATTGGCGGCATTCTCTCGTGAACCGACGCCGCAAGAAGTCCAG
>JBGTHH010000776.1:0-7988 GCA_041746275.1 Pirellulaceae bacterium
CTTGCGCCCAACCGCTACTTTCGAATTGACCCCTTTTCGGATACAAACACCGCTCATTGAGGCTAGGTACAACGGATGCCCCATCACATCATCATCGGCGGCGGACCGGCCGCGACGAACTGCATCGAGGCCCTGCGCGAAACCGACAGCACGTCGCCGATCACCTTGATTTGTGACGAGCCCGCGCATTCACGCATGGCGCTCCCCTACTGGCTGGCTGGCCAGATCCCGCGCGAACAGACGCACACGGCCGACGCCGATCATTTTGCAAAGCAGGGCGTGCAAACGCGCATCGGCCAGCGTGTGACAACGATTGATCCCGTCGGCAACACGGTCACGTTGGACGATGGCAACTCGCTCAGTTTCGACCGACTGCTGATTGCGACCGGCTCGTCGCCCCTCGCGCCGCCGATCACGGGAACGGACCTGCCCGGAGTGCAACCGCTGTGGACGCTCGCTCATACCGAGCATCTCCTGCAAGCCACGGCGCATCTCGACAAACCGCGGGTGGTGTTGGTGGGCGCGGGGTTCATTGGCTTCATCATGCTAAACGCCATGTTCAAACGCGGCTGGCAATTGACGGTGGTCGAACGCGAAGGACAAGTCTTGCCGCGCATGCTGGATGGCACCGCCGCCGACATGGTGCAACAGTGGCTCAAGTCGCAATCCGTGGGAGTCCACGTCGGGACCAGCGTACAAGCGATCACGCAGTCGCCTAGCGGCGCGAAATGTTTGCAGTTGGACAATGGTCAGCAACTGGAGGCGGACATCGTCGTCATCGCGACGGGAATTCAAGCCAATCTCGGTTTGATCGCGGGCTCGGGCATCGCGACCGATCAAGGCATTCTGGTGAATGACCGCATGCAAACAAACTTCCCACACATCTACGCCGCTGGCGACGTCGCCCAGGGACCGGTGCTCGGCAGTTCCCAATCGGCCGTGCATGCGATTCAGCCGACCGCCGTGGAACATGGCCGGATCGCCGGAGCGAACATGGCTGGCCAAGAGGTGCATTATCCGGGCAGCCTGTTGATGAACATCGTCGACATTTGCGGTTTGCAGGGCGCGAGCTTCGGGGGTTGGAACGACGAGCAGGCCGAGACGACGATCATTGCGAATCCAGGCACGTCGATTTACCGCAAGCTGCTCTGGCGTGACGATCAGCTTGTCGGGGCCATCTTCACCGGACGGGCCAACGACCTGGGGATGCTGACCGACGTGGGCATGGTCAAGGGAATCCTGCAATCGCAAACTCGGCTGGGAGCCTGGAAGCAGTATTTGGTGGACAATCCCTTTGATATCCGTCGAGCTTACATTGGAGCGGGGATCGCCCAGCAGCTTGCCGGGCGCACCCTCTTGGGCCGTCCCACGCGCGATCGCAAGTATCGCTTCGGGGGCATAGCAGCGCAAACACAAGTCGGCACCGCTCATGCCCAGTATGTCAGCACCAAGAAGTAGCCATCGCTCGCGTCTGGCACGAGTCGCACCATGCAGATCCAACTGAAACTAATGGGCCTTCTGAAGAGCAAATCGCCGGAAGGTGGTCGACTGGAGCTGGAGCCTGATGCGAAGGTCGAGGACGTCCTGCGTCTGCTCGACATTCCGGTGACCAGTGTGCAAGTCTTCACTGTCAACGGTTCGCTCGAACGCAATCGTGAACGCGTGCTCGCCGATGGGGACGAGCTCGCGATCATTCCGCCCGTCGGCGGCGGTTAGGATCGTAGGCAGGAACAAGCTTGCGAAGTTCCGGCATGAGTCCCCGATCCGGCTGAGTTGCACGGGCGGAGGTTCGTGTGCCACGGGCTGCGCCCGTGCGTTTTGGAGTTTGTGGTGGATCCTGGGGATGGCGACGGAGTGCAACGAGGCGTGGCGGGAACGATTGGCGCGGTCCATCGACAGCGCCTGTGAAGACGAAGGGTTCGTGATCAATGCTTTTGTGTTGATGCCCGAACACGTTCATTTGCTCGACTTGCCGAGCAGCGCGGAATCAAACGTCAGTCCGCTTTTGGCTCGGATCAAACAGCCATTCTCGAAAGCCATCAAACAGATTCTGGTTGAGCATCGATCCCGTGAAATGAGGCCTTTGCAACCGAGCCGTCGCCTGGAAGTGGTCGAGCGCTCGGTTCTACATCAACAACGATGTCGACTCGGCCCTGCGGAGAATGAGCCATCCGTCTGCCGAACTGTTTGCCGAAGGTGGCGTTCAGATCGCCCATCAATCCTAGGAGCACTGGCGAAGCCAAGTGGCACACTGTTGCCGCCCGTGCCATCCAGCCGCTGCACGCGGAACAATCGGCTGATCCTGCACAAGTAAGAGCCTATCCGAGAAGTGTCCGAGTAGGGACTGACGCAATGGAAGCGAAGGGGTTTGAGGGTTAGGAGCATATACTGCGCAATCTGGCAGTTGCAGGGGGTTCATTCTTCAAGTTTGATTTTGGGCGGCCACGTGGGCGGAGCTTTGACGTCAAGCCGAGTTCCCGGGGTGAATAACTGATCCAGCAAGTTGCAAACGGGGAAATTCAAAAATGTCCCCGTACATCAAGCGCGTACAGCACCGTTCCAGAATAGTCCGATCAAAATCGAATGTCTCAAGGGAAGAAAACAAAGAAGTAAACCGATCAGACATGGTCTGAGGGGAGGACGGGGAGGCAAGACGAAGGAGACGATCAGAAGGAAAACTGAAGCAGTACCCGAAAGAAATGTGGTCGGCCTTCAATGATCAATGATCGTTACTGGCTGGCGTTACGTGATCGTTACCAAAAAGCATTGGCCCAACCCGGGATGCACCGCATTCGCGAATTCCACCGTTGTGCCGACAAAAAACTCTAACCCCGAAGTTGTTTGGTAGTGGATTCCCATAATCGCAGTGTGTACATTGGCTCTCACACACTTTAGCGGTATGGCTGAACCTGACAAGTTCTTGTTTTTCGTTCTGTCGCAAAGGGGCGATAGTGGTGGTGGTCTGTAGTTACTGCGAGCGAGAGTCGCGAGACGAGGAGTTTTGCGATTACTGCAATCAAGAGATCGCAGGCTTGAAGGAACGTACCGACAATGCGCCGTCCGAGTTCGAATTAGCGTCCGGCTTGACGATCCCGTGCTCCGAGTGGGAGAACCACTGGCCCGCCGACCCGCTATCGAATCTTCACGTCGAGGTGGACGAACGATCATTCCGAGTCTACGGTTTCAGCGAAGTACAATGGGCGGCATGGGAGTCGCGGATCGAAACACGAAAGACGACTTGCATCACCATTTTGCCCGAGATTGAAATCATTCGGGTCGCGACGGGGAGCATCGTTGCCGTGGAATCGCATCCGCAAGGTGACGACGCGACAGTCTTGCTCAATGGTCGTGCCAATAACGACGATTGGATCGAGGCACTCTCACAACTGCCGCGTTTGTGTGCCCCGTTCGTCGAAGTGATGAATGCTCTCCACGCCGCCGACCTCGTTTGGCTGAACTTCGCGCCCGAGGCGCTGGTGCGACGCGAAGACGCATGGCAGGTGACCAACTTGGATCTCGCTGTCTTTCGAGTTGGCGAGTCACCTGCACAACTCTCCTTGTCACCTCGATTCTCCCCGCCGGAGGTGTGCCGCTTTCGAGCTGAGAAGATCGGTCCAGCCGCCGACGTCTATCACCTTGCGATGCTCGTCTACTACTGGCTGGCGGATCTTCCCGATGGATTTCCCGGAAGAGGACTCGATGCATTTCAACATCGAGTTCCCGCGTTACGGATTTACCAGCCCACCTTGCCGCCGGGCATTTCGCCCGTGATCGAACGTGCGCTCTCCTACGATCCGGAGCAGCGTTTTGAGACCGTGCAGCAATTCGTCGACGCACTGACGGTGGCAGTCGACACTGTGAATTCGCGATACCGTTCAGGATTTGAGTCGTCCAAAGTGAATTCGACTTCAAGTTGGTTTCGCCGTTTGGTCTGCAGGGGTTTCAACTTCTGGAAAAAGGAGACGAAGAACGGCGACAGTGACAATGTGGAACTTTGGGGCGAAACCATAACGGGACGGGCGAAAGACGCGATTGGTTCCAAGAACCAGGATGGGATCGAATTCGGCAAGTGTCATTCTCGGACTGGACGCTCCGGCCGCGGCGCGGCCGCGTTCGGAATCGTTGCGGATGGAGTGACAAACGCGAAGGCGGGATCAGGCGAACGAGCCAGTGCAATCACCTGCCGTGTACTGAGCGAAACTCTACGGGATGGAGGTTGGGATTGCGACACCGACGGAGCATTCGAGAAGACGCTGACCAATGCTGCGCGCAGTGCATCCGAGCAGATTGTCCAAGACGCAATGAGCCACCCTGAACTTCCGAGCGGTCTCAGCGATTCCGACCTCATGAGTTCCACTGCCTTGGTTGCCGTTCTGCAAGATCGTCGGCTCCGAGTCAGTAACTTGGGCGACAGTCGGGCCTATCTAGTCACGGAACACTTCATCGAGCAATTAACGGTTGATGGCGATGTTGCTTGCACGCAACTTGCGGCGCGCGTAGCTCCCGAAACCATCGCCGAACTGGGAGTGAATGGGAAGGCTCTTCAGTTCTGTGTCGGTGCTGCTCGTGCCGACGCGCAAGATGGTTTTGTTAGCGAGCTACCGCGCACCACACCTCAGTTCGGACATTGGCCGCTGCAATGCGGCGATATCATCTTGCTTTGCTCGGATGGCTTGATCGACGAAGGAATTTTTCTACATCCTCGCGAGGTAAAAGAAATCATCGACCAGCTTCGTCAACAGCCAGCTCAGGCGATAGTGGAAAAGCTAGTCGAAGCTGCCAACTCGATGCAGCGAGAACCATCGGAGAGCGAGCCGCAAGGCTTTGGAGACAACATCGCCTGCGTCGTGATGAAGTGTGATTTTGACAACAACAAATCCTTTAAGGAGCCAACGTAATGGCGGAAGAATTTATCGTCGACTGGAAAGTTGACCAGCCCGCTATTCTGGCGGGTCAGCAGCGCGAAGAAGTTTATGCCTTGGTCACCATTCGTCCGAACATCTCGGTACTCGGCCCACTGCTGGAGAGCAATACCGCTACGTCACTGCCGGCACATCTTGTCGTGATCGTCGATGTTAGCGGATCGATGAATATCTTGATCCGCGACGATCCAAATGCCCGCCCCGTTGGCCATCGCACATCGGAAGGACGAAATGTGACTGTCGTGGAGACCGATGTGCCGTGTCGAAGCGAAGTTGCACAGAACGTGGTACGTAAACTTGCCGAACGTTTGGAGCCGTCGGATCGAATGACCCTTGTTGCGTTCGATCACCACGCTTATGTGCTTGCGTCCGCACTCGGTCGAGGGGCCGAGTTGACGAGGGCCATTGACTCCCTCGCCACGACCGGCGGGGGTGGCACTTCGATGGGGAGAGGAATTGAAGCAGCGATCCGCTCGATTACCGCTCAAGATAACAACAGCACTACGTGCAAAGTTGTTGTTCTCACCGATGGCGAAGACCAGGAAGAATCCTTCGCTCTCTCTCAGGCTCGCGTGTTGGGCGACGAGTACCGCATTCCGGTACACGCGTTCGGCACAGGTGAATCGGTCGGCACTTTTTTGATGGAGGTGCAGAAGGCGACATTCGGGGGGACATACCGAAACATCACCGACGAGCATCAGGCGGAGACCGATTTTGATGAGGTACTGAAGAATCAAAAGAGCACGCTGGCGACCAATGTTACGCTTTCGCTGTGGCTCTCTCCCGAAATTCTTGTTAAGGACTTATATCGGACCAAACCGGAGATTCTCTACAACGACAGAATCCGCCCGGACTCGGAGAATCAAATCGATGTGCCGATCGTGTACATGGAACGCGGCAAGGTCTACGAATTCCTGTTTCACTGCGAAGTGCCGGAGCGTGATGCCGGGAGGTTCCGGCTCGGCAAAGCAACGCTGCACTACGATGTGCCGGCGCTCGATGTCCGTGGAGAAACCACAAGCACCAATATCGTCGTCGAGTACACGACGGACGCGGAGCGTGCCGCCGTGCGGGTCGGTGATGTGCGTCGAGTGATCTCCCAGGCCGAAGTGCAGCGTCAAGTTCTCTTCCTGACCGAGACGATCAAGCTCATCGAGAGTGGCGATGCCAACCCAAAGCACCGTCAAGTTATCGGACGCTTGTTGGGAAAACTGATCGCCAAGTTCGAGGAACTGGGCGATAAGGCAAACCAAAATCATTACGAACGCATGAAGGCAGACTATCTTGCGAAAGGGACCATCTCGCAACAGAGTCTTAATCAGTCGTTGGCGGCAAGCTCGAAGGTGGCTCAGGAAGTCGGCGTGGTGAACATTGATGACGTCTTCTAGTCCGTAGCACCAAGAAATGCCGTCTATCGTCCAGCGGCAGGCACCATTTCAATTCTGAGTACGGGAGTTAATCATGCCGGTTTGCACCATTTGCGAAGAGCCGCTTGCGGAAGATGCCAAGAGTTGTCCGCACTGTGGAACGGTCGTGGACATGTTCACGAGCGGACCAACGGAATCGAGCGTTTATCCGTCGGAGGAGCTTGAGATCGGCTTCGACGAACCTTCCGCGCCCCAACACGAATCACCAGATTCAACATCCGCCTCGGCTTCGGGCGAGCGACAATGTCCCGAATGTCATAAGACTTATGATGCAGAATATGACGACGACTTCTGTGATTGTGGCGCGGAACTCCAAAGTGGAATCAGCAGCGAACAGTCCAGTAGTGTTCTAGCCCAACCAGCGGCTCCAACACGGCCGGCGTCTGGCACAGTCTGTTTGGTGGTTTACTCCGCTGACAAACAGCCAGTCTATTACCACACGCTGGACGGCGACGTCACGATGGTCGGACGGTGCGATCCCGTGCGTGGCGACTTTCCAGATCTTGATTTAGCAAAATTATTCGACGAGCCCGTCGCGAAGAGTGTATCTCGCAAACATGCGCTCGTGTTACGATCTCGCGAGACCGGCGCGTTCGCCCTTCGTCCGATGGAGGGCAACACAGGCACGCAAGTTGAACGCGACATGGCCACCGAGTTGGAAGATCATCCACTCGTCGACGGCACGCGCATCATCCTTGGTGGCCAAGTCCGACTGAAATTTGAAGTGATCCAGTAAATTGCGATCGGGTCCGAGAGGCGGGATCGCCGCCGGACCTTCCTCAAACCTCGAATCCATCTGACAAATGAGTGTGGCATCATGGCGCGGCGTCGTCCAACGGAAACTGCGAGTTGGGAGGAGTTTCGCCATGATGATCGAGAATTCATTCGCGCTCGTGTTCCCAGCGGCAACAATGAAGGTCAAACGTACACAGTGGCCAAGCGGATTGCGGAACGGTACGAGGTGAAGGGCTTCTTTGCTTCGGGTGGGTGCGGCTTGTTGCTGAATGGTCGCGATCTCAACACCGATACCGACGTGCTGATAAAGACGACCCTGCGTTACGACCTTGTGCATCATGCGAAGGGAGGTGATGCAGACGGGATGAGGAAAGAGCTAAAGACGGAACGACGCCGACTAGAGACTGAACGACGCGTCATGGTGTTGCTTAAAAACGCGGGCTGCAACTCGCTCCCCAATCCTAACGACTATGTCCTGGATGCGAATCCGAAGCTGCGCGAGGAACATCAACGAGATAACTGCAGGCCGTTCATCTTTGATGATGATGACTATATTGCCAACGAACCATATTTGATCATGGAGCACATTGTCGGCCAAGTGCTGACCAACTTGATCAGAAATCCCATGAGCGAGGCCAGGGCTGCGGGGATCATGCGGCAAGTCGCGTACGTCCTGGAATTTGCACATCGTGCCTATGTCGTGAAGGGAAAGCGATGGTCGATCATCTATCAAGACCTCAAGCCGGACAATGTCATTGTGGGAGACCATGACTATGTCTCGCTCCTCGATTGGGGTGGTTGCCGACTGTACGTCGATGACGAACTAATGCTTCCGGGGGCAAATACGCCTGGCTACTGTCCGCCGGAGTGCGCTCGTGTGGGGCTGATGAAGCCTGCGGCAGAC
>JBGTHH010000777.1:0-2563 GCA_041746275.1 Pirellulaceae bacterium
GCGCGAGCGGCTCGCGGAAACGGCGAACCAACTCCGCGAGTTGCAGCTTGCCAAGCAAGATGCCGAGAAGCAAATCGAAACGTTTCAGGCCTCCGTCA
Organism: Pirellulaceae bacterium; assembly: GCA_041746275.1. GTDB lineage: Bacteria > Planctomycetota > Planctomycetia > Pirellulales > Pirellulaceae. Next base: position 99 of record JBGTHH010000777.1, read on the forward strand.
CCCGCGGTGGCGGTGCCATCATCAAGGCCAATAACAGCCTCAAGAACTCGTTGCATCTGATCCAAGTTCCAGGCACCGAAGTTCGTCAGGATGGCGATGTCATTCGCATCGAACTTCCCGCCGATCAACTATTCCAACAGGGCACGTCTCAGATTCTCCCGAGTGGCTACAATCTGATCGATCAGGTCGCAAATTCGATTCAACGAGCGTATCCTCGCCAAAAAATCGGCGTCGAAGGCTACACCGATACGTCGGCGGCCACCTCCAGCAGCAGTCATCAACTGACGTCGGCACAGGCCCAGGCCATGCTCGAAGTCCTCAGTCGTCGCAATGCGATCCCCGAGGGTCAATTGCTTGCAGTCAGTCACGGCGCGAATCATCCTCGCGCATCGAATGGAACTCCCGCGGGTCGTGCTAAGAATCGCCGCATCGAGCTGGTGATCTATCCGGAGACGGCGACGCCCAACTGATCTCGCTGATCCCGCGACACGTGATTCATCCCGCCGAGCCGATTTCGCGTTCCAGCGATTGGAGGTTGAGCCGATTCAACACCTCCGTGGTAATCGGTCGTTTGGCATCCCAGAAGATCATCGACGATAGGAAGGCACGGGCCGCATCGGAGTTGAGCTGTGTCGCTATTCGCTGAGCCTCGTCCAGCGAGCGGCAGGCCAACCCATAGGATGTGTCGTCGAGCATGATCGGCTTGCCTGCAAAGGCACCGACCGGAGTGAAGTGCAACTTCTTGTGTAACCCGGAGATGGCCACTCTGGCGGGAGCGAACGAATACTCCCCGACACCGAAGATCGCGTAGCGCGGCTGCTTGTGATAGATCGAACTTCGCCGTGCCGCCAATCGCCCGGCATGTGTCTCAAGATACCGGCCGGTCTTTGGAGCGCGTTGTCGAATCTCGTCGGTCGCTTGTCCCACCGATCGTTGGGGAACGAGCATCCAACGAGAGGGTTCCGCAGTCTCGCCCCGCGCCAACTCCGAGCACTTGAGCATGGGGTAGAGATAATCGGACTCCAGTTCCACGGCTTCACCCAGGCCGTTACGAAACGTTTCCGCGGATTCGCGAATCAGCACCATCACCGGCGTGCAATCGTGTTTCACGCCCGATCGCCAGCGAAACTCCGCGTCGCCTCCACCCAAATGCTTCCAGCGTTCATACGACTCCAGATCGGCGATCAACTTACCGTCACGAAGACCAAAGCGACTAGAGGGTCGCGGCGCGTCGAGCTCATCGTAGATCGAGCACTCCGGTGCTCCGGCCGACCCGCCCAGTTCACACACCAGCAGACAGGCATCTACAGCGACTTGAAAAAAACGCGCGGCATCGATCCGTCGCAACTCCGTGTGTGTGACTGCCAGTTGTTGTTGCCAAACGCGGCGCAGGACCTTCCGAGCCACGGTCGTTTTGCAAAGCATGGCCAATGTGGCGGATCGACCGTCCAGGCACTCCAACAGATGCATAAGTATCCACTCCGAGATGTCGAAGTTGCTTTTGCCGGTCAGAGCCGCAAGTCCCGACAGTCCGGCGATCTTGGTCTTTTGCGGCAGATTGTCACTAGCGAGCACCGACAGCGCCGAGTTAGTAACCCAGGGAGGATTGCCGATGACGAGCAACGGATCGGGCAGGGTACTGAGCAGCGACTTCCAGTCCGTCTGAAAAAAATCCCCGACCCGCAGTGCCGTGCGATCCCGCCAACCACGCTGTGCCACGGTGATGCGAGCCGCATCGATATAGGCTTCGTTGATATCGACGCCCACACCTCGCTCGATGGACGAGAAGCGTTCCAATGCCGCCACCAGGAACGAAGCAATTCCACACGTTGGCTCGATCACCGACACGAAGCTACGAGCATGCAACGAGGGCACTGCGCACACGGCAGCGGCAAGACTTGGAGGCGTCTGAAAGTCGCCGAACTCGGCGGTCTTGTGCTGTTTCTGCTTCACTCGCATTTTGATATCGACTTGCTCCACGCACACTACATTGGTCATGACGGACCCATTCTAACCGTCGTCGTCGCATTCCACAGCGGTGATCGGCCCTGACGCCAGTTGCCGTCCGCGACTAGAATGTCGTGAACCCCGGCGGACGCCCGCCTGTCACTGTCAGCAGACGTCGCCAGCCTTCGCACGCACGCGATTTTCCCACCGATTCGCCGAGACACCGTTCATGATCGCCATCGTCGACTACCAAATGGGCAACCTCCGCAGCGTCCAAAAGGCTTTGGAGAAGGTAGGTCATGCGGCCGAGATCACTTGTGATCCACGCGTACTAGCCGAAGCCGACAAGATCATTCTGCCCGGCGTCGGTGCTTTCCGTGATGCGATTGCCGAGCTGCGGCGACGTGACTTGGTCGGTCCCATCCGGGAAGCGATCGAAGCGGGCAAGCCGTTTTTGGGAATCTGCCTGGGCCTGCAACTGTTGTTCGACGTAAGTTATGAGGATGGCGAGCACGAGG
>JBGTHH010000778.1:0-3665 GCA_041746275.1 Pirellulaceae bacterium
GAGACTTCGGAAGTCTAATTCGCCAAACTGTACCACCACCAATGACTTGGGGCACAGCATTTGTCGGGGGCAACCCCAAAACCCCCACGCGTGATGAAATGTCCGCAGTGTGGTAAGCTGACCAGAGTCGGTTTGGATGGAAAGGCCCGTGAATTGCTGATCCTGCGCGTTGGGCCGGATTCCGAGGAACGCAAACAAGACAAATAACGCTCGTAATTTGGAGCAAGGTCGAATCGCATGAAAGATTTGAATCGCATTACCCTCGATCCCGCCGTGATGGGAGGCAAGCCGTGCATACGCGGTTTGCGAGTCACAGTGGGAACAGTCGTTGGCTTGTTGGCCGCCGGTCGATCGCGTGACGAGATTCTGCAGGCCTACCCGTACCTGGAAGCAGAAGATATCGATCAGGCTCTGGCCTACGCGGCATGGAGGGTCGAAGAACGCGAGGTTTCGCTGCCGGTCACATGAGCATCAAGATTTTGATCGACATGAATTTGTCGCCCGATTGGGTGCCTGTGCTGCAGAATGCCGGTTGGTCGGCCGAGCATTGGTCCACGGTTGGTGACCCGAAGGCCACAGACCGGAAGATCATGGATTGGGCAGAAGCGAATGGATATACCGTATTTACGCACGACCTGGACTTCGGCACGATCCTGGCGCTGACCCACAAATCCGGTCCGAGCGTGTTGCAGGTGCGTGGTCAAGACGTCTTGCCCCATCACATGGGAAACTTAGTAATCGCGGCGATTCGCCAACATGAAACAGATTTGGAAAGCGGTGCGTTGGTAGTTGTCGAAGAGAGTAGGAATCGTGTGCGCATCCTACCGATTTAGACCGCACATCGGGCAACACATGAACCGTGTGACGACATTTCAGCCGCTCGCGTTGGCAATTGTGATTGCTTTGGCAGCCTTGCCCAGCGCTACGGCTCAGGAACCGGCGAGGGATAGCGATGGTGAACGTTTTTTTCTGGCGAAGATTGAACCGATATTGAAGTCACACTGCTTCGGCTGTCATTCCCACGCCGCAGGAGAGATGGAAGGCGGCCTGACACTGGATACGCGGAGCGGCTGGGCCGAGGGCGGTGATCGTGGTCCAGCCATCGTTCCCGGTAAGCCACAAGAGAGTTTGCTCATTCAGGCCGTTCGTCGCGGAGACTCGACGCTCCGCATGCCTCCAGACGAGAAACTGTCGGCGACGAACATCGAACTGCTGGTCGAATGGATCGAACGCGGTGCTCCCGATCCGAGAAACGCAAAGCTCATCTCCGCCGACAAAGGCGATCCGCTGGATTGGTGGTCGTTGCGTCCATTGAAACGTCCCGTTGTACCGCAACCGGCTCAACTCGAAGGAGAAGGAGACAACCCGATCGACGCCTTTGTGTGGCATCGGCTTCAAGTCGAAGCATTGGCTCCCGTACCGCGGGCAGACCGACGTGCGTTGATCCGGCGTTTGTATTTTGACCTGCATGGGTTGCCGCCCACACCGGAAGAAGTCGCGGCGTTCGTGTCGGACTCCGATCCGAGAGCATATGAACGACTGGTGGAGCGATTGCTGGACTCTCCGCGTTATGGTGAACGTTGGGCGCGGCATTGGCTTGATACCGTTCACTTTGCGGATTCGCATGGTTGCGAACACGATGTGTTCCGTCCGCATGCGTGGCGCTATCGTGACTATGTCATTGCCAGTCTCAACCGCGACACGCCGTGGACTCGATTTATTCGCGAGCAACTCGCGGCCGATCGGTTCTATCCCGACGAGACTCATTTAACAGCGGCTCTCGGGTTCATCGCGGCGGGACCGTTGGAGCTAAGCCGCGCCAGCACCGCACCGATCACCTTCGACTACCTTGACCGCGACGACATGGTGACACAGACCATGGCTGCCTTTGCCAGTACGACGGCCAACTGTGCGCGTTGCCACCACCACAAGTTCGATCCCATCACGCAAGAAGACTACTACTCGCTGCAAGCCGTGTTTGCCGGCGTGGGGAAGGGCGATGTCGAGTTTGACGAAGATCTGACCGTGGCAAGTAACCGACGTCGATGGAACGAGTTGCTGGCGGCCACAACAAGTGATGACCGAGTGAAGCTTCTCGCACCCGAACATGCGGAGGCTGTTGCCCAGTGGGAACAGGAGTTCGCAAACAAGCCCGCTGTCTGGGAACCACTTTCGCCGACGACGTTCCTGTCGTCCGACGGGGCAACATTGAAACGCCTTGAAGACAACTCAATCCTGGCTGCGGACGTTCGCCCCGACAAAGACACTTACACGATCACGGCCCCGACGTCACTGACGAAGTTAACCGCACTGCGACTGGATGTACTGACGGATGACAGCCTGCCAATGAAGGGCCCCGGTCGGCAGGACAATGGGAACTTGCATCTGAGCGAATTTGAGGCCTTCGTGCTTGACGCGGATACGTCGGAACCGGCGCGGCTAAAGATTCGCTCCGCGAAGGCGGACTGGGATCAAGCGGGTTGGACGATTGCGCACGCACTGGATGGCAACCTCGCCACCGCGTGGGGGATCTATCCCAAGGTAGGGCAGTCGCATCATGCGGTGTTTGAATTGGAACAAGCTCAAGAGCTGAAGCCGTCGAGCCAAATCGTGGTTGTGCTCAAGCAACTGCATGGTGGCGGGCATTTGATCGGTCGCCTGAAGCTCTACGCGACCGATGCCGAGAACGCGACAGCGGATGTTCTGCCTGAGTTGGTTCGAACCGGCGTCAAGCTGCCGCGAGAGCAGCGATCGGACGAGCAGCAAGCCGCCATCGCCGCTTATGCATTGCGAATCCACGCCGAGAAACAACTCGCTGCCCTCCCGGCGCAGCCCATGGTGTATGCCGTATCGAACAGCTACTCGCACGCCAACAAACTGGCGAGCCCGATGGCACCCAAAGTCGTGCATGTGCTGCGACGCGGCGATATTCACAAGCCGGGCGAGGTTGCCGCACCCGGCGCTTTGTCAACCATCGTGACACTGCAAGGTCGATTTGAACTGGACGATCCGAACGACGAAGCGGCGCGACGCGCGGCGTTAGCGGATTGGTTGGCAGCGCCGGAGAATCCGCTCACGTGGCGAAGTGTCGTCAATCGCGTGTGGTCGCATCACTTTGGACGCGGCCTGTGCGATACACCAGACGACTTTGGTCGGATGGGCGGCACGCCTTCACATCCGGAACTGCTCGATTGGCTCGCCGTGTGGTTTCGCGACGATGCCAAGGGATCCTTAAAGCAACTGCACCGCTTGATTCTGCTGTCCGCGACCTATCAGCGGCAGTCATTCGCGTCTGCAACTCCTTTAGACTCACAACTTCGCGATTCGCGATCTGTTGATGCGGAGAATCGCCTTCTGTGGCGCATGAATCGTCGTCGACTCGACGCAGAGTCATTTCGCGACACAGTCTTGCAAATCTCTGGCCGCATCGATCTGACGATGGGCGGTACCGGAATCCAGCAGTTCACTCAATCGAAGGGCGCACAAGCTACGCCGAAGCTGGACTACGACGCTTTCGACTGGAACGACCCGATCGCCGCCCGGCGGAGTATCTATCGGGTGGTCTGGCGCGGCATCGCGGACCCGTTTATGGAGTCCCTGGATTTTCCAGACCTGGGGCTGCTTGCTCCGAAGCGGAATTTCTCGGTATCCGCACTCCAGGCATT
>JBGTHH010000779.1:0-11958 GCA_041746275.1 Pirellulaceae bacterium
AGGTTTCTTAGCCTGCATAATCCGACGTGGCTTCGCGTACCAGACGCAGGAAATCGCCGCCGGTTTGCGGGCGTTTATTGGGGTCGGGCGACAGGCATTGCATGATGGCCGCGGCGAGTTGCGGATGGAGCTGAGGACAATACTCGCGCAGATCAACGGGAGCCGTCGTGTCATATGACAATGCGGAGAGCGCTGGCTTATCGGAGACAGGCCAAGGCAACTCGAAGGCGCACAGTTGATAGGCCGTCATGCCGAAGGAAAAAATGTCCAGGCGTTGATCGGTCTTCCGTCGTCGGCTCACTTCCGGAGACATATATGCGGGGGTTCCCGTGCGATTTCCCGGTTGCATGAACGGTTCGGTCGCCGGTAGCGTCAACCCAAAGTCGATTAGTTTAAGCGACGAAGCATCGGGAGCACAGATAAAGTTCCGCGGGCAGATGTCACGGTGGATATAGCCCTCGCCGTGAACGTAGTCAATCGCCTCGGCCATTTCACGGATCAACTTCAGGCGTTGACCTTCCAGGATGCCGGCCCGATCGTTAATCAAGGCATGCAGGCCGGAACCCTCGAGGAATTCCATGACCACATAACGTAGTCCGGTCTTCGTCGTGCCATACTCGAACGTCTCGACCACGTGGGGATGTTTGAGCGCGATCGCGATCTCGCCCTCGGTGGGTTTCTTCAGCCCTTTAAAGCGAGCTTCAAACGCGTCGAGCTTGTCCTGATCGGCGATCTTCAAACCGACGATCTTGTCGGTCTGTCGGTCACGGGCCATGTAGAACTTCGACATCGTCCCGGAAACGGCTTCGCGCAATAACTCGTAGCGAGCCAATACGTCCAGCGACTCCTTACCGAGCAAGCCCTTTAGTTTGTCGATAAGGTTCATCGATGTCCCTACTTGCCGCAGTAGTCGATGGTGCGGGCGATTTCGCTCTTGAGTTTATCGCGTGGCACGATGCGATCGATGAAACCATGTTCGAGCAAGAACTCGCTGGTTTGGAAGCCTTTGGGCAATTCGATCTTAAGCGTCGCCTTAATGGTGCGCGGCCCGGCAAAACCAACTAAGGCGCGGGGCTCGGCGAATACGACATCACCGAGCGAGGCGAAGCTGGCCGCGACGCCACCCATAGTCGGGTTCGTCAGGACCGAAATATAGAGCCCACCCGCTTCGTTGTACCGCGCGAGAGAGGCGGAAACTTTGGCCATCTGCATCAAGGACAGAATCCCCTCATGCATTCGTGCCCCACCTCCGGAACCGCTGATGATGATCAAGGGCAGATTACGGATGGTGGCCTTTTCCACCAGCCGCGCCAAACGCTCTCCCACCACCGAACCCATACTCCCCATGAAAAACGCCGAGTCGGTCACGCCAAACGCCACGCGCCGCGCGCGAATCATTCCGGTTCCCGTGAGGGCCGCGTCGCTCAGACCCGTGCGTTTCTGTTCGGTTTTGAGCTTCTCGACATACGGTCGCTTGTCGGAGAACTCCAGCGGGTCCGCCGGACGCAGGTTCGCATCCCACTCCTCAAACGTGCCTTCGTCGAGTACCTGGGCGATGCGTTCCAAGGCCGAAACGTAAAAGTGATAGTCGCATTCCGGGCAGACATTCAACCGCTCTTCCGCAGTTTTGCGAAAGACCGTCGCTTGGCAGCCGGGACACTTTAGCCACAGGCCCTCCGGAACACCGCGTTTCTGTCGTTTGGTCACGGTGGGAACAGGATCACTCATGGGTTTTTCAGGTCGAATTATTTCGGCAGCGGGCCGTGTTGTGGTGCCAGCCCTTGGATCAACGAAACCGTATATGAATCGCCAAGAATTGCCGACTCACGCACGGCGGGTTAGTTTACTTCGGCCAGTCGCTTGGGAACCACTTGAAAAACCTCCCAACCTCCAGCGCGACACTCGGCCTGCCAAAGGTCGCCCAAGCTACTTTCATTCAGCAGACTGAGAATCACACTGGTCAGCGGCTCCGGCGCAATCAACGCGATGACGCCATCCTTATGCTTTTTCATCAGTTTGGCAAGCGTCGTCGCCACGCGTTGCTTAACCACAGTCAACGACTCCCCTTCGGGTGGGCAGACCGTCTCGGGATGCTCCTGCCATTGGCGATAGACTTTAGGCTGCTGATGCTTAACTTCCTCGATCTGCTTGCCGTGCCAGAGACCGTGATTCAGGTTCTCCAGCCCCTTGAGCGTCTTGGCCTTGACATCCCGTCGTTGCGACAGCGCCGTGGCAGTCTGTTCACAGCATCGACAAGGCGACACGTAGATCGCATCGATCGGCTCATGAGCCAACGCATCGGCCGTCTGAGCAACTTGCTCCGCCCCCTGATCGCTCAGTGGCAAGTCGAGGGTGCCTTTAATGCGGCCTTGTTCATCGAAGTCCGTTAAGCCCGGGCGAACCAATAGGATTTTCAGCATCGTGATCTCGAACACCTTTAGACTGGAAACGCCAAACCTAGACTGGAAACGCCAAACCCGTCAACTCGCGTACGGCAGTGGCGTAGCTAGGCTGCCGAAAAATGGCTGAGCCGACCACTAACAGTTGAGCCCCCGCAGCGGCACAATCGTGAATCGTCTGGGAGTTCACGCCCCCGTCAACCTGCAGTAGAACTTGTTCGTTTACCAGCGGGCGGAGTTGATTCAACTTCGTCAAGGCACTCGGCTGAAAGCTTTGACCACCGAATCCCGCCTGGACGCTCATGACCAGCACCAAATCGCAAAACTCCAAACTCGGCTCGATCGCGACAACCGGCGTGGCGGGATTTAACGCCAGCCCCGCGCCACAGCCGAGTTCTCGGATTTGCTGCAAAGCCGCAACGGGATCGTCGGTCGCCTCGACGTGAATGGTCAGGATGTCGGCCCCCGCCTCCTGAAACTGCCGAAGATACTGCTCGGGCTGCTCGATCATCAAATGCACGTCGAGCGGCAAGTCCGTCAGTCGCCGACAAGCCTCGACGATGGGCATCCCGTAGGTCAAGTTGGGAACAAACCGGCCATCCATCACATCCAGATGGAACGCGCGAACGCCCGCTTCCTCCAGCAACCGAATTTCCCGTTCCAGATTGCCAAAGTCGCAGAGCAGCAACGATGGCAACACGGCGGGCGGCGACTCACGCAACTCGAGAAGATGCTGGCGTCGTGACATAAAGCCATCGTCAAGGAGTGATCAAAATGAGCGGCTTAGAAACTATCCGCACGATTCCCACGTTATCAAGCTGCCGTTCTCAAAGCACTTTGGCTGTTCTCCACGGCTTGCCGTGGACCATCGAAGAGTAGATTGAGTCTGGAAAAAAATTGCAACCTCATTGTACCAACGGCATCAAGCGACACCAGCTCTGCTCGCGAGCGTCACGTGTAACCCTTGTCACATCAAGAGATTGTGTCAAATTCCTGGCTTTGCGGCAACTCGTCGATGCTAGCCATACCGAAGAGATCGAGAAAACGCTCGGTGGTATGGTACTGTGGAGCCTGGTGGCGGTCGCCACTCCGTTCCAAGCGGAGCAAGCCACGTCGCACAAGCTGTGACAGGATGGCTCCGCTGGACTGACCGCGCAGATCGGTGACCGCATCGCGTGTGAGTGGTTGTCGATAGGCGACCAAGGCCAGCACGTCGACGGCGGCTTGAGACAGTTTGGCCTCGCGCACACGGCCATAGAATTTGTCACGCAGCCCACCGAACTCGGGCCGAAGCTGTAGGGAATAGCCCAATCCGACGGAGACAATGCGATAGGGACATCCTTCCGCATCGTAGATTTGGTTCAATTCGACAACCAACTCGTCAATCTCACGCGGGCTCACGCCGCGCATCAATCCAGCCACGTGCCGTCCTGACAAGGGCGAGTTGTTCGAACTGCCCACGAACAACATGGACTCCAGAATGCTGCGTGGGGTCACCTCGACCAGATCGGGTGCGACCGGTTCCTCCACCGCCTCCACTGCTTCGGGCTCGTCGTCGAGCGACTCCGGTTGCTCGTACGGATCGGCACCGCCGTCGATTAATTGCGCGTAGGCCTCGCTTAGGTCCTCCAGCGAGAGCCCTTGATCGTCAACCGGACGAGGCTGCTCTTGGTTGTCTGGGCTTGTCATTCGCAAACTATAGCGCGGTGCCGCAACATGTGGCAAGAGCAGCCAAACTTCTACGGCTTACCGTTTACCAGCGTTTCGAGTATTCCGACTTCATAAACGCCAATCCGTCGCGTGCTAGCTGCATTTCCGAGTCGTACATCCGCCTCCAGATCTTTGTGGCAGCCACCAACTCGGGCAAGGCGAGTCCAAAGGCTTCGATCATCAACCAGCCGTCGTAACCGACCTCTTTGAGCGTGTCGAAATTTTCTGCCCAACGGACGTTACCGGTGCCGGGTGTGCTGCGATCGTTCTCGGAAATGTGGACGTGGCACAACACATCCGCGCAGCCTCGAATGGCTTGGGGAATGCTTTTCTCCTCGATATTGGCGTGGAACGTGTCGTACATCATGCGGCAACGCGGGTGATTGACTTCCTGTACAAAGCGCGCGGCGTCCGCATGAGTGTTCAACAGGTACGTCTCGAAGCGGTTCAGGCACTCGACTCCCAGCGTGACGCCCACCTGCCCGGCATGTTCCGCCACCTGTCGCATGCTGTCGACGCCCCAATGCCACTCGTCCTGGGTCGGGCCTTTTCCGGAGAACACTCCGAGTGCGGAATGAAAGGGGCCAATCAAATGGGTTGCTCCGGCGGCGGCACAGCAATCGAGTGCCCGCTTGGTGTTCGCCACTCCTAACGCGCGAATCGCGGCATCCGCGCTGATTGGATTGTCGGCCTCTCCGCGCACCGTCACGGCCGTCCGCTCCAAACCGAGAGCATCCAGTTTCTTGCCCCAGGCGGCGTAATCGAGCTCCATGTTGAACAGAGGCAACTCCACACCGTCGAACCCCAACTCTTTAAGTGAGGCCACGACGGGCTCGATGCTGTCGTTCAACTCGCCGGTCCAGAGCAACAAATTCATGCCAAACTTCATGGTTCCACTCCTGATGTAGGTTCCAACGGCTCGCCACCAAGCAACTCGGCAGCGCGCTCACGCACGCGACGCCGGGCCTCGGGGAAAAACTCCATCAATCGCTCGGGTAACGCCGGCAGACGAACACGTCGCATGACATGGTTCAACCGGTACAGCAGTGTGCCATCCTGGGCGTAGTCATACAAGAACCGCTCGGCGGAAAACCGCGGAATGAAGAACGCCAGCATCCCGGTAGGTTGATTCGTCATCTGATTCACGGCCCGACTGACGACGTACGGGTCCAAATCGTCCATCACGGCGTAATAGGCATCGAGCGCCGCTGGATTGTCCTCCACCAGGGTGGCATCCAACAGCAACTCGACCAGGATATGTCCGAGGAAACTCGGGCGAAACCCATCGTCGGCAGGCAAACGCAACCGAACTTCTCGCGTGAACTCGAGGTTCAACTCGGCGAACGCGCGTGTCTGATGAAACCAGGCATCGTCATGATGATGCCGCATGATGCCATGCGCGATGGCGGCTACCCGAGGGTCCGGGTCGCCTGTGAAGGGAGCCGCCAGTCGGGATCGCGCGCGAACACCCCGATTCACGACGCTTAACCAGTCGGGGACCGCCGTACCTGCTACGAAGTACGGATTGTCCAAGTAGCGATATCCGTGCGTAAAGTAGTTCATCGGCGTAGGCGGGAAGATTCCCGCAGAGTTAGTTGGGCAACGACACGATGATATCGTAGAACGCGTGCGTCCCGGCGGCGACACCAAAGCCGCGAGCCAACATGAGGCTGGCAAAGAACACACCGGCACCGAAGCGAAAGAGGAAACTGGTCCACTCGAACTTGTCACCGACACTCGTCACGAAGTGAAAGCCTCCCAACATCAGATCGAGCTGATAGTGGGCCGCCGCGAATAGCAGACTACTCAACACAATGGCCAGGACCCAACTCAATCGCGGCGGCGACCCGGCGAAGCGTAATACCGCCGCGATGGCGGGAAAGAGCATCACGCGAAAAAGCACTTCCTCGTAAATGCCCGCGCCCAGAAAGGCGAGCATTCGCCCCATGGTCTGAACATTTCGCAAATTCAATGTCGGCGACGTCGACTCGGCCAGCGAGACCACCAGGTTCTGATGCGATTGCGCGAGAAGAACCAAGAGAAAAGCTAAACAGAGCGACTCGAGTGCCATGCCATACAGATAGGTCCATCGAAACGTCCAACGTTCCCGGTTCAAATGATGCCACCCCAACAACATGGCGCATGTAAGGATCGGGAGGAGGAAGTACTGACTGAAGCCCAAGCCATCAAGCAATTGACGCAACCAGACATCCGCGCCGTTACGCATCGCGCGCGGACCAAGCATGACGAGCCCGGATTCATACGCGACGAGCATCGGTGTCACGAAGACTAGACTAACCCAGGGGCGGGCGGATTCGTTCCAGTAGCTGGACAACATCCCGCGCAACGGCGAACTAGTCGATTGTGGCTTGGTCTTTTTAGGAGACTTGGTGGCCATCACGAGCCATCACGAAGCGCGCAGCGGTGTCCAAAAACTACTGTCTGATCTTCGGACAGATCACGGCGCGTGCTTGAACTACGAGGCACCTCGGCCAAACGAAGTTCGAGATTCCGACCTACTCTCCCGCAAGACCCGGAACAACGAACCGCTGAGAGCGACGATTGGTCACATCATGCGACAGGATCTTGCCGTCGCCAACGATATAGGTGTTAAAATCAGCCACGACCAAGTTATACGTTTCGGCTTCCTGCCCCGCTGCCACGGAAACCACGGGCACGGTGCCATCAACGGCGTGGAGAAACATCCCGGAATGTAACTCCCGAGCCATGGTCCAGCCGCGACCAGAAACCCAGAATAGGTGACCGTTGCTCGTCTCGAACGTATCGATCCCCACACGAAGCTTGTTCAGTCGCTCGCGCGGACGCACCGTCGTGCGCAGGACGGGCTGATACGCCAACTCGCCCGTCTCGACATGCTGCGACAGAACGAGATCACCGACTCGAATCGACTCGATGGTCATCATGCCCGATTGCGTCCACACGGGCGTTCCCGCCGCGAAACATTCACTCTGCCGCTGTCGGGGACTAACGGATCCTTGTGCTCCGCCATTGGAGCCGAACTGAGCGGATGTTTGATCGACCAGCGAAACTTGACGGGTGCGTTGTTCGGTCCGCGTTTGCTTTTCTCCCTGCATGACGACATCGTTCTGATCGTTCCACCACTCCCACCACGGTTCGGGCGTCGCTGGAAGTTGTTGCTGCGTGGCCAAATTCAAGACCGTAGTAATGCGCTGGTTGAGGAGCAAGGTCCATTCGTTCTGTCGTTGCACCGCTTGTTCATACGTGGCTGCTGTGCGTGCCGAGTCCATGAAGGCACGCCACAAGGTCTCACGCCCGTCACCGCCGGGGAGTGCCTGACGACGATACTCCGAATTGAGCAGCAACACGTCCCGCTGCTCCTGGCCTTCCCGAACGAAGCTGTGTGCATAAACCAAACGCCCATCCACCGGCGCGATGGCGGTACGCGTGACCACCGGGGTGTACATGCTGGCCAGCAACACGGGAATATAGGCTTCACGAGGCCGTGTTCGCAGTTGCAGTGTCGCTTCATCACGAACCTCGGGCCACGGTGAAAGAATGGCCAGTCGCACGAGCGCCAAGATCGCCGCTTCATCCGGCATCTGCGAAAGCACGTCGACAACTAACTTGGCGGTGCGCTCGGAATGACTCGCCAAGACCTCTTCCAGAGCGGGAATGGCATCGGGTGCCGTAATGGCCCTGAGTCGTTCGATGGCCGACTGTCGTTTATCCAGATTTGCGTGGCCTAACTTGCGACGCAACGCCACGAATTCCGGCTGCCACTTTTCCATCGCGGTGCGTGTCGTGGCTTGGCGTTGGGCCGCCATCGCGACGTCGTCCTCATGCACCCACGCTCCACTTACCAATCGAAAACCGAGTCGCCCGCGGGCCTCGGCATGACTGGGGTCGAAATCCAAGACGCGCGTCAAATGGGCACGCTGCTGCGGGAGCAGGTTGTGATCGCGACACCAATTCGCCAACCGCAGATGGCCCTCGACGCTGTCCGGCTGCTCGTCGCGCAACCGCTTGTAGGCCGTGAGCCGGGGATTAGTCCCCAGAATTTCCGGTACGTCATAAAAGTGCGACCATTGACGGCCCAGCCGCACGAAGCCTTGGTGCCACCGTGCCGGAGCGTAGTTGGGGTCGGCACTGACCGCGGTGGCGAGCAATCGTGTGCGATCGGCCTGCAAGCCATAAACCTCGCGGTGCAACGCCTCCGATACCAGCTCACTCGCCACAGGTTGTTCCGCGGCGTGAGCGGCGTCATCCCAGGCCAAACCCAGGATGGCAACGGCGGCCAAGGGAATCGGAACGATGCGGACAGCATGCCACAACATGAGATATTCTCCTGAAGCGTTCCTAGCGAAGGGTGACCCTGGCGAGAACTCGCCGATCGTCAGGAACCAAGTCGTAAACCCCTGACCACGCCTGTCACGCATCATATCGGGGGTGGCATGAAGTTGCAACCAATTTACCGCGGCCTTGCGTTGGGTAGAATCGCCGCACGATCGGTTCTAAAATCTCATCGTGGTGCGACACATAAAGCATGTGCTGTTCAGGTCGCCTCACCACGTGCGCGCTCAGTGTGTGCGCACTTAGCTTCCACGGGACGAATTCTTCAGCGAGACATGACCATGATTTGGGATCTGCATTGCCACTTGTCCGGCGTTTCCGGAGATACTCCCGAAGTGAGAATGGCTCAATTGGTTCGGTATGCCGATCGGATGGGGATCGAGCGATTGGTGGTCTACATGGGCATGCGTTGGTCTCAGGATCCCGATCCTGACGACCTGCGCCGGCAGAATGACGAAGTCCTGCAAGCGCTCAGCCATTGGCATGACCGCGCTTTTGGATTCGTCTACGTCAGCGCCAAGCATGTGGCGGCCAGTCTGGAGGAACTCGAAAGGTGCGTGGCTCAAGGTCCGATGGTCGGCGTGAAATTGTGGGTTGCCAAGAAGTGCGATGACCAGCAGATCGACCCGCTGATTCAACGCGCCACGGAGCTGAAGGCCGTGATCTTTCAGCACACGTGGCTGAAGGCAGGCGGAAACTATCCGGGCGAATCGACCCCGATGGAACTGGCGAGGATGTCGCAACGACACCCTCACGCCAAATTGATCTGCGGTCACTCCGGAGGCGATTGGGAACAGGGCATTCGAGCCATTCGCGCGCAGCAGCACGTGGCGATCGGGATCGGCGGTTCCGACCCGACGGCGGGCTTTGTGGAAATGGCCGTGCGCGAGATCGGAGCCGAACGGATCATTTACGGCAGCGACATCGGAGGCCGCAGCCTGTCGTCTCAATTGGCGAAAGTCCAAGGCGCGGACATCCCTGAACGCGCAAAACGACTGATTCTCGGAGAGAATTTGAAGCGCTGGTTGCTGCCGATCCTTCAGGATAAAGGGATCAAGCTCTAGCTCGAACACAGGTGGTCGATCTCAGCCTTGCTCGGGAGGAATGGCGCGGCCGTGAGGATCGTGTTCCAAGCCGTCAAGTTCCGCGGCAAGTATTTCACGCTGGTCGAGTCCGATGAAGTGTTCGACACGCGCGGCGGACTCGTGCAAGTGATCGTTCGGCAACTCAAAGTGCTTGGCCAAGTAACCCTCCCACAGTCGATGGCCTCGGACCAATCGCTTCGCGCGCTCGCGGCCTAAATCGGTTAAGCCATAGGTGCTCTGGCCCCGCGCGATCTCGCCCGCCATCAACAAACCACGTAGCGCGAGCCACGTGGACCACTTCCGAGTTTCCAATTGAACGACCAGCGGTGGGAAGGTCACAGCCGACTCGCCCGTTTCTTCTTCCCGCCGATACAGTAGGCCGAGAATGTCTTCGGCGATGATCGAGAGGCTCAGTTGCACTTGGTCGAATTGTTTACTGATGACACCGTAGCGGGGACCGAACAGCGCGGCCACAACGAACAAGAGTCCCGCGGCCACGGCCATCATGCCCGTCGTGTTCGTATCCACGACCTCGGGATATCCCAACGCACCGAACACGAGAGCCGGAACGGTGATTGCCATGAGATGTCTGAGGAAAACGCTCAGCGCCGCAACCGCCAAACTGATACCGAGCAAGGGTCCCAGGCGGTCGGTCAGCAGGTGGGCCGTGGCCGCCGGGGCGATCAGCATGGCGATGACCAGAATGCTCCCGACGCTCTCAAAGGCCGAGACGAGCGTCGCCGCAGTCACCGACATCAGGGCATAGAAGGCGAAGCAAGACGGTCTACATTCACCCGGGCGTCCGCAGAACGCAGGCCTCTGTCTACAGCTCAATAGGATTCTGGCAACTGGCCTCGTTCTTGCTTCGCGAACCAACTGATTCCAACGCCGTCGGGCAGAGCATTGCTCGGCGGTCTTAGGCGACTGAGGTTTGGCAAGTCCTCGGGAAATCCTGTCAGTTGGCGATACAAGGCTGTATCCCGTTCCCTTGCAAGACCGACGATGCGCATCCACATGACGCGCCATTTCCTGAGCTTCGGCGAATTCAAATCGAGTTGCCGGATAAGTCGTGTGGTGTAGGGATTTAGGCCGACTAGAACGCCATCTGGCAAAACGGCTGCCGCATCCGAAGTTAGGAGCACTAGTGGGTCTTCGATTGGTTGATCCAGCTTCACCGAATTACAACGTCGGCAGGCATAGACGAGGTTGAAGTAGTCGAGGGTGCGATGCGGTGCGAGCGATTGGGGCTCGAAATGGTCCAGCTCAAATTCGCCGGTCACCTGCCCCCATGTTTCGCGTTTGAGACAGTAGGCACAGCGAAACGCAAACTCATCTCGCAGCCACGGCCTGAAGGATTCGTGAGACGCGTACCCTGCGGGTCCATGAACCCGTTCTGACCGCGACTCTGGATATTCGAAGATCACCGCTCCGAATCCGTTAATCCAGAGTCAGAATCGGTCAGGAGACGATGCAGCTTTCTCACCCCTTCTAGGGGAAGGCTTGCCTCAGAATCGACGTGTTCACGCATGAGTTGCGTCAGCCCCGCGAGTTCAAGCTGCTCAGCTTGACTGAGCGTGCCTTGAATATCCCCGTCGATTAGTTCAAAACGTCGCCGATTCAGCTCGTTATTCCATTCAAGCTCTTCATTCGCATTTGCATCCTCCAGCGCGACACGCCCCAGCAGACCGACGACTTGGTCATCGTCCAAACCGGAGTCGCGCAATGTGAGCCGTACCGCACGCAAAGCAGCAAGTCCGCAATCGATGCTCTTGGCGTCAGATGGCAGATCTTGCCCCGTTTCGACTAGGTATAGCTCAAGATGCTTGATGAATTGACGAAGCCAATCGTCGACAACTTCGGGGATTTTGCCGACCTCGGAATCAGGCTGCTTCTTGACGCCCATCGTTGCAGTCCGTGTCCTGAATAGCGGTTGTCAACACCTGCACGGCGAGACTTGCAGCTTGACGGTAGTGATCTAGGGTGACGACGCCAGACGCATCGCTCTTCTTCGCCAGCTCTTTTGCCTTTGTGGCGACCTCTTCAGCGAACAGGGCCTTCCATACTGCCAGCGCTCGAGCCGCTTCCACGTGGATTCGAAACGAATCATCTTGGTCCATCGCAACCTCCTTGTCGTGCGTCGTTGGCGCATTCTAACACTCCAGCGGGCAGCCGAGAACGTCAGTTTGCCCGTCGTTGAGCTGCGGGCTGACCGTGACGTCACCGGCCACCATTAGCGGCGAGACTCCCGCGTTTTCACCAGGGCCTTGTGCTTTTTATCGTCAGGTGTGGCAACACGTTGCGGCGTCGCGGAAACCCGCTCTCGCTTCACGGCGAACACCAACGGCACCATCTACATCCTACGGCCATGACGGCAGCCACGCAGTAAGTAGGGTGGTTGCTTGCAACCACAAAACCACCTATGCGAAACATCT
>JBGTHH010000780.1:0-2768 GCA_041746275.1 Pirellulaceae bacterium
GTGGATCGCTCCGCGATCCAACGTTGGTTCGCGGGAGCGATCCACGACTCTCATTTTTCGAGCGATCCTAACCTTCCTCCCCTCGTTCTCTGTTACTCACAGGGAATTACGGTTGGGACAGTTGATCGAGGCGGAGCCAGACTACCGGTTCGAGCTGGAGTCGCTGCGCTGCGATGGCCTGATCAATGTGATCCACATGGCGCGCACCGATGAGGGTGTAGGTGACACCGAGCCGGCGCATCACCCAACCGATCGACAGTTGCGGGATAGGCACACCAACGTCCGTGGACAAAACAGCCAAATCATCGACGATGTTAAACGATCGTTCGTGAAAGTAGATGTCGCCATGGCCCGGCACAATGTCGAACCGAGTCCCATTTGGGGCTCTGCCGTCACGGCGGTACTTGCCGGTGAGAAAGCCCGCGCCGAGCGGGCTGTACGCCAGGACGGACAATTGTTGCTCGCGGCAGTACGGCAGCACGTCGGACTCGATCTCACGACACACGAGACTGTAACGCGGCTGCACGGCGCTGAGCAGCGGCAGGCCAAGGCTCGACTGAATCATCCTCGTTTGGCGGAGCTGCGCGACCGTGAAGTTGCTGCAACCGACTTCGCCGACACACCCGCGCTGCTGCAACGCGCCGAGCGCGGCACAGGTTTCCTCCAGCGGCGTGTCAGGATCCCATCCGTGCAGTTGCAGCAGGTCGAGCCGATCGAGCCTCAGTCGCCTTAAGCTCTGTTCCGCAGCCTGGGTCACATGCTCGCGTGTTAGCGGAAGGTGTACTTTCGTAGCGATGGTGATATGGCCGGCCAGGGATCGTGACTGCAACCAGTCGCCGATGATCTGTTCCGATGCGCCGCGGCCATAGACCTCGGCGGTATCAAACAGCGTGATACCCTGCTCGAAGGCGTGGTCCATGACCGCGAACGCGGCGTCGCGTTCGATCTCGCGGCCGAACGTCACACAACCCAGACCGAGAGCGGACACGGCCGGCATCGTGGATGGAGATAAACAATCAGACGTCATGAAGATTTCTCGCGCAACACTCACTACCCATAGCAGGTTCGCTATGGATTCGGTTAGCAGCCCGTATTCGGGAACCATTGACTGTAATGATTACGGCAGCACGCGCAGAGGACATGGAAGAGGCCTGGGCCGCCCACGCAACATAAGTTGCTATTAACTATGACACGACTGAACGATACAAACAACTCAGTGGCATCCGCATCTCACCTCACACCGCCATGCTTGCGTAGCAGATCCGCAACCGGCTTCGACTCGCGATCCGAGAAACTGCGCCACAGCGCACTTCCCGCCTTACCAAGAGGCGTATTGTTACGACAGTCTCGGGCGTTTACGTCGGCTCCGTGCGTTAAGAGTAGCTCTGAAACTCCGCCAAGACCCCACCCCGCCGTATGGTGCAGCGGCGTACTCTCATACTTGTCTCGCGCGCTGACGTCGGCACCGGCATCGAGCAGCATTTGTGTGGTCGCCAGCATGTCCCGCATCAAGTCGTCCGCATCCATGTTGTTGGCGCCCCACCAACGCGAGTTCCCGAGCACGTGGAGCGGAGTCGTGCGGTCGAAGTTCCTTGCATCGACGCGCGCTCCCCGCGAGATCAGGTAGCGAACGATTTCCGGTTGGCTGCCGGATGCCGCTGCGTGCAGGAGCGTCGAACCTGTATCGTCTATCGCGTCGAGCGAGAACCCGCTGTCCAAAAGCAACTGAAGAACGTTCACGTGTCCATGCACTGCAGCTCGGTGAGCCAGCGTAGCACCGCCTTTGTCCGCAACCGTTGACTTAGCGCCATGGGCGATCAGCAGCTTCACTATTTCAACGTGCCCGTATCGCACAGCAAATTCGATTGGGCTTTCATACGGATAGGAGGTATGCGGCACGTCCAAAAAAGTGGGCGTGGTTTCGATAAGACGCCGAACATCTTCGGTGCTGCCCAGTTTGATAGCCGAGAAAATGTCGGGTTGAACATCGCAAGAGATTAGCAAGTCGGCGGCGACTTGGTTTCCGCCGGCAACGACGCTGGCGAGAAGATGGGTCCCGCGTTCCCCTTCTAAAGCATCATTGCCAGCCGCTTCCAGCAGCCTCAACAGCAAATCCTGATCGGTAATCTTGTTCAACAGAAACGCCGAGCCGCCTTCAAGACTCACCTTCGCACCGCGTTCCAGAAGCAGTCGAACCGACTCTTGATGACCTCCAGAGCAGCCCATTTCAATTGCGGTTTGGACGTTCGGATGTTCGCCGCCTTTCGAGTTAATGTCGGCACCATGCTCCAGTAGTACCCGAACGACCTTCTCGTGGCCCAGGCTCGCGGCGACATGCAGCGCGGTTAAACTGGGCGAGTCATTAAAGCTTCGTAGAGAAAATCCGCCTGCGTCCTGATACTTGAGTTGCGGGGCTCGGGCATCGACCTGGGCGCCATGGCGGAGCAAGAGTTCGACGATTTCAACATTACCGGCGCGGGCCGCCCAATGCAGAGCCGGTGTTCGTAGCGGCAAGTCTTCCTTGGTAGGCAGTTCCGGTGTCTCTTCGACAAGCTCTTCGATAACTTCTCGCTTGCCAAGCAGGCAAGCAGATCCGATGTCCAGCTTGGCTCCTTGTTTCAGCAACAGCTCACAAACTTGTGGATGTCCCGCGATCGCCGCATACAGCAGCGGAGTCGAACCGTTGGCAACAAGAGCATTCACATCCGCGCCTGCTTCCACAAGGTATTGAACTTTCTGCAACGACTGCAGATTGCCACGTTCTAGCG
>JBGTHH010000781.1:0-4423 GCA_041746275.1 Pirellulaceae bacterium
TTGTCGTCCTGGTCGGACCGGCGGGAATCTCGATGTATCGCGAAATGTTCACCGCCATGAATGGTGGTGGATAAGCGGCGTGCGGCACAGGACCTGGGGTGGCCCTCGGGAAGAAGGACGTCGTGAAGCTGGGCCGGTTGCGCGGGACCTGACGAGCCAGGCTACTCGATGCCACGCACTGGACGCGAACGCAATCGGGCGTCGATGAGGAACTTGCATTCGCCAGAGGCCGAGTTGTTCGTTGACACTCGAAAACGGCAGCCCTAGAATCGGGCTTCGTTTGCATCCGCCCCTCCTCCCGCCTCTCCCGGTTCCAAGGGAGGAGGGTGCGATCCGTCTTCAACGTGCTGAGGAATGCCGATATGTCTGAGAGTGCTAGTGGCCAAATCGATTCCGTGATGATCGAAGAGCGGGTATTTCCGCCCAGCGAAGCGTTCACTTCCAAGTCGGTTATCGGTTCGCTGGAAGCCTATCAGAAGCTGTACGACGATGCGAAGGACGATCCGGTGGCCTTCTGGGATAAACTGGCTCAGAACGAGCTGCATTGGTTCAAGCCCTACGATGAAGTGCTGATCTGGAACAATCCCGATGCCCAATGGTTCGTCGGCGGTCGCACGAACGTCTCCTACAACTGCCTCGATTCGCACCTCGAAACGGCGCGTCGCAACAAGGCGGCCATCATCTGGGAAGGCGAGCCAGGGGATACGCGGACACTCACGTACCAGCAGTTGCACCAAGAGGTCTGCAAGTTCGCCAATGCTTTGAAGAGCCTAGGTGTGCGACCAGGTGATGTTGTTTCGATCTACATGCCCATGACTCCCGAGTTGGTCATAGCCATGCAGGCCTGCGCGCGGATCGGTGCCGTCCACTCGGTCATCTTCGCGGGCTTTTCGGCCGAAGCCATCGCGGATCGCAATAACGATGCCAAGGCGAAAATCCAGTTGACCGCCGATGCCGCTTGGCGTCGTGGCAAGCAACTTTCCCTGAAATCGGTTGTCGACGAAGCTTTGGCTAAGTCACCGACGGTCGAGAAGTGCATTGTCCTGCGCCGTGTCGGTGTCGATGTTCACATGCAAGAGGGACGCGACTTGTGGTGGCACGACGTCATTGAAACGGCCTCGGCGGATTGTCCGGCCGAGCAACTCGACAGCGAGGCCCCGTTGTTCATCCTGTACACCAGCGGTTCGACGGGAAAACCGAAAGGCATCCAGCATACGACGGCTGGCTACATCCTGTGGGCCAAGAAGACATTTCAGTGGGTCTTCGATTATCGCGACGAGGACATTTTTTGGTGTACGGCCGACTGCGGCTGGATTACGGGTCATTCGTATGTGGCGTATGGTCCTTTGGCCGCCGGTGCCACCGTGATGATGTACGAGGGTGCGCCCAACTGGCCAGCCGACGATCGCTTCTGGGACATCATCGAAAGGCACCGCGTCAACATCCTCTACACGGCTCCCACCGCGATTCGAGCCTTCATCAAATGGGGTGATCACCATGTCGAGAAGCACGATCTTTCGAGCCTGCGATTGTTGGGCACGGTCGGTGAGGGGATTAATCCCGAGGCCTGGATGTGGTATCACGAAAAGATCGGCGGAGGACGCTGTCCCATCGTCGATACATGGTGGCAAACCGAGACGGGCGGCATCATGATGTCTCCCTTGCCGGGTGCCATTCCGACGAAGCCCGGAAGCTGCACCAAGCCGTTGCCGGGCGTCATTCCCTCGATTGTCGATGAGGAGTTGCATGAGGTGTCCAAGAATCACGGCGGCATGCTCTGCATCGCCCATCCGTGGCCCGGAATGCTGCGCGGGATTTGGGGCGATGCGCACCGCTATCAAGAGCAGTACTGGAGTAAAGTGCCCGGCAAATATCTGACCGGCGATAACGCTCGACAAGATAGCGATGGCTACTACTGGATCATGGGACGCATCGACGATGTGATCAACGTGTCGGGACACCGGTTGAGCACCATCGAAGTCGAGAGTGCGCTCGTCAGCCACCCCATGGTCGCGGAAGCGGCTGCTGTTGGTCGACCCGATGACATCAAGGGGCAGGCCATTGCGGTATTTGTGACCATCAAGGGTAACGCGCATCCGAGTGAAGCTTTACGCGAGGAATTGCGTCAACACGTGCGCAAGGAAATCGGGGCACTCGCCCAACCCGATGATATTCGCTTCACCAGTTCCCTGCCCAAGACGCGCAGCGGCAAGATCATGCGGCGTTTGTTGCGCGATATTGCCTCGGGCAAAGCCGATATCGCGGGCGATACCTCGACGTTGGAGGACTACAGCGTTTTAGTCAAGTTGCGCGGCGACGAGGAATAAATCTGACTGGAGTCGCGTGATGTCAATCGTTCGCGGAGCCTGGAACTAACTGAGTGCCTTTTCCAATTCGTTCTGGATGCCCTGCTGGATCTTGCCTTTGAACGGCGCCGCGGCAAAGGGCAGTTGTCCCTCGAGCACGGCGACACTTTCCAGGACCGTGAGTCCGCCGGTGATCGTGAAGCCAAACGTTTTGAGCGAGAAGTTCAGCTTGTTGTCCTCCCATGCCCCGTCAATCGCGCTGACCTGATCTTTGTAGTGCTCTTGTACCTTTTCGAGAAAGGCCATGAGGCGTTGTGTCGCTTGCTCTTGACCGAGTCCGTGAGGAACTTCCGTTCGAAACGCGGGCATATCAATCTCCTTGCCGTGAAGTCTTGCATTCAAAAGTCGTGTTGATTGTAACACAAACCGAGCCCATTGCGTGTTGCGCACACTAGACTCGCGTCCGCGCGTATCACGCGCGCCGGTTGCGAATTGTAACCGCGACGCCACGACAGCGAAGGTCAGGCAGCTAGGAGATGGTTTATTGGACTGCTTTAATCCAGATTGGAATCGTCGAATGACTGGCGATCCCCGGGATGCCAGAGGGGCAGGCCTTGCGCGAGGCGCGAGGCCAGAACTTCAAGTTTATTGCCGCTCCCGGGTAGAGCTGGCGTGGCTGAATACTTCTTCTGATCCGTGTCCTCGGGTTCGAAATCCCAGTTTCCCGCCTTGATTGCTTCCAGCACCGAGTTCGCCACAGTCTTCCTCCTCATGCTTCACAAGACAATCGATTGATAATCAGCACACCATCAGGTCGTGCTCAGAGATGCCGCGTCGACCGTTGCGACCTCGCCATGACCGGTCGATGCGCCCTCAATATCAAGGCAGGGAAATCGAAAGTCAAGCAAATCCCTCCAATCTTTTTTGGCCCATCGATCCACGCCCGACTTTCGCGCCTGGGTCCTGTGGCGACAGAACGCTCAGTGAGTTATCGAAGAAGTTCTTGA
This sequence comes from Pirellulaceae bacterium, assembly GCA_041746275.1. Lineage (GTDB taxonomy): Bacteria > Planctomycetota > Planctomycetia > Pirellulales > Pirellulaceae. Next base: position 3,314 of record JBGTHH010000781.1, read on the forward strand.
GAAAAACCGTTCACTCGCTTGCGCGTCGGGCTTGTACACGGAACGCTCGGTGTGTTATCGAATGCGTTCTTGAGCGTGACTCACCGGCAGGCTGTCGCGGAGCACGCGGGCTAACTGCGACACCAAGTGCTCGTCGACACTTCCCTCGCGACTGCCCAGACAGACGGCACCGCGTACGGCGACAAAGTCGGGATGCACGGTCAGGGCTCGGGCGATGGAGTCCGACTGCAGTGAACCACCTAAGACAACTTGAAGTCCCCGTTCACGTATCAACTTGACGAGCGAGAGTAGTTCTGGCAAGAGTAGATGTGCGAACAAGTCGCCGCGCGTTTTCACAAAGGTGTCGAAGAGCACAGCCGAACAGTTGAACTCCGTCGCGAGATCAATGATCCTCGCGGGATCAGGTGCTTCCGCCGCGCGATCCGCATAGACCACGGCGACGCGGGCGACACCATGCGGTAAGGCATTCAACGCTTCGCGCCAACGATTCGGCCAGTCCTGGAGCGCGTGGCAGCCAGCGAGACCAATCTTGGCAAAGGCCATTCCGATGGCGTGCGGTGCCAAGTCCGCGACTGGATGCATCTGTAACTCACCGAGCGCCACGCTGAGCGGTCGGCGACCATCGACGACGTGGACGATGTCACGCCACACGGTTACCTCCGCTGGCCCTAAGGAGCCGAGTCGTGGCTCCTTGATGTCAATGAGATCCGCGCCACCAGCCAAAGCCAATTCCGCTTCACGGGCGTCTCGCACACTGACCAACAAACCACTCATCCGACCTCCCGAGATTCCGTCGCGGGAACGGAGACTTCCGAGGCACGGGCCTGTCGGATTTGTCGGTGTGCGGCGATGAGTCGCCCGTTCAATTGCTTGAGCAGCTCATTCGTAATCGGCTCGCACCATGTCCCACGGATCGTGATGTAGCCCTCGCACCATTGTCCCAAGGCCGGTTTCACCTCGCGGTGCTTCCAGTCCGTGGCGGACTCGGCCAGCCGCACGACGATCGTGGATGTCTCGTCGGGCTTCTGTTCACCAAACGGTTGTGGCAACAGAGCCGGACCTTGCCCGAGAAAAAAACACTCAACCAGGTCGATCGGCACGCGAAGGGGT
>JBGTHH010000782.1:0-18543 GCA_041746275.1 Pirellulaceae bacterium
AACAGCATCAACTTCATCACGTCCCACGACGGTTTCACGCTGAACGATTTGGTGACCTATCGCCACAAGCATAACGAGGCAAACGGCGAAGGGAATCGCGACGGCGACAACAACAGTTACAGCGCGAACTATGGTGTGGAGGGACCGAGCGACGAGCCGGAGTTATCGGCGTTGCGACTGCGCCAGATCAAGAATATGCTTGCTACGCTCATGCTGAGCCAGGGCGTACCGATGATCGTCGCGGGCGATGAATGCCGCCGAACGCAACGGGGCAACAACAATGCCTACTGCCAAGACAACGAGATTTCGTGGTTCGACTGGAAACGCGTGCAGGAAAATGCGGATCTCGTTCGATTCTTTCAAGGGTTGGCTCACTTCCGGCGCGAGCAACCGACGGTGCGGCACAAGCTCTTTCTCTCGGGCCAGCCCACCACCGAAGATGGTTTGCCGGACCTTAGTTGGTTCAATGCGCTCGGCGTGGCTGTCGACTGGAACGGCAACGATATGGCGCTGACCTGCCTGCTCACGCCTCCCGCCCAGGCGATTCACGAAACCAATTCGGGACGCGAGATCCTGCTGTTGGTCAACGCCAGTTCGAACGCACGCGAATTCATCCTGCCAGCGGTGGCGAAGGGATTGGCTTGGCGGTTGTTCATCGACACCGCAGCCGATTCGCCTCGAGACATTTACCCCAAACTGGACGGACCCAAGCCCGTTTCGGGGGCGCTCGCGTTGCCTGATCGATCGCTGCGGTGCTATGTCGCCGAGGAACGCTGGCCGCACACGAAACGAATTTTTACTTAAGGTCAGGCACTGTTCGACAGTTATCGGTGTACTAGCCGTTCGTATAGCGCAACACGAAACGACTTTTTTACGTAACGTCACGCGGCGAGGCATCGGTTATAAAGTGTGATATGCCTGAGCACTTCCACTTTGTAACCGGCCGACTCGCGGAAGCGTCGTTACGTCATCTCCTGGAGAAGCTGCAACCGTTGGTGGGCTTCGACTACACGGTCGATGTCTTGCCCATCACGGTCGCGGCGCTGATGACGCCACAATGGATCGCCGAGCGAGTTCGACCGTCGTCGCTGGCGACCCGCGTGCTCATTCCCGGCTATTGCAACGGCGAATTAGGGCCGTTGGAGGCAGTCACGGGCGTGCCCGTATCGCGCGGTCCCAAAGACCTACGGCAGTTGCCAGAGTACTTTGGGCAGCGTGATCGGACTCACGAGGACTATGGTGCCTACGACATCGAGATTCTGGCCGAGATCAATTATGCGCCGCGATTGACGTTGGCAGAGATCCTGGGGGAAGCCGAGCGACTGCGCGCGGCGGGTGCCGACTTGATTGATGTCGGCTGCGAACCGGGAGAGCCGTGGAGCCAGGTTGGGGAATGTGTGCGAGCGCTGCGCGAGGCGGGGCACCGCGTGTCGATCGACAGTTTACAACCCGTGGAGATCGCTGAGGCCGTGCGAGCCGGCGCGGAGCTGGTCTTGTCCGTCAACAGCACGAATCGCGATGCGGCTGTCGATTGGGGATGTGAGGTGGTGGTCATCCCCGACGAGATCCCGACCTTGGGAGAATTGGACGCCACGATCGAACTGCTCGCCAACGCCGGTGTACCCCTGCGTATCGATCCCATCTTGGAACCGATTGGATGTGGCTTTGCCAATAGCCTCGGACGCTACTTGGAAGTCCATCGCCGCTATCCCGATGCGGAGATGCTGATGGGTATTGGCAATCTAACGGAGCTGACCGAGGCCGACTCCGCACCGATCAATGTGTTGTTGCTGGGCATCTGCCAGGAGTTAGGCATTCGCAGTGTGCTGACAACGCAGGTCATCAATTGGGCACGATCCAGTGTCAGCGAATGTGACATCGCTCGCCGCTTGGTGCATTACGCCGTACGGCATGGCGTCCCGCCGAAGCACGTCGACCCGGCGTTGGTCCTGCTGCGCGATGTCGCTCAGCGCGAGTTTGGTCAAGAGCAACTTGACCTGCTGGCAGCGAGCATTCGGGATCACAACTATCGCTTGTTCGCGGAACGGGATGAACTGCATCTCATCAGCGCCGATTTGCATCTGAGTGACCGCGATCCGTTTTTGTTGTTCGAACAACTCTTATCCACCCAACCCACCAACGTGGACGCCTCGCACGCGTTTTATCTTGGTTTCGAGTTCGCCAAGGCGTGTACGGCGATGACCTTGGGCAAACAATACGAGCAGGATCAGGCGTTGGATTGGGGATTCCTGACCGAGGCGGAGCAGCACCACCGTTTGAAACGTGGAAAAGTGCGCGATCTTAAATGACCTTTGAATCGTTGAACTCGCGCTGATCTCACAACAAGCAAGGTAGCCGCGTGGAGTCCTCACATCGCGCGCGTAAAGATCTCGCCGCGACCCCCTTCGATCATATCGCCGTGATAGAGATCGAACTCCAGATCAATCACATCGCTGGGCAGAGGGAAGGCCCGCGCTTGTAGCTGACGGAACACCAATGACAGCACTTCCGGACGATAGCGGCACGCACGTCGAAAGGTGGGGAGCATGGGCGGGGCCTCCTTGCCGAAGAAGCCAATGGTCCCACGACGCATCCCGGCTCCGTGACGAATGCCGACGTTGTCGAAAAAGAAGATGCTCCCGGCTAACATATTGAAGCCCGCCAAGTCGCCCGCCGGACCACCGATGGCAAGCATCCCGCGCCGCATCGTGTGTCCCACTTCATTACCGACAGCGCCGTCGATCAGGATCGTGCCGCCCGTCATCCCGCGGGCACTGCCGCGATAGGCCGCACCGATCAAATGGCCCGCTCGACCGCGGACATGAATCAGACCGCCATGCATCTCGCCGCCGACCCAGTCACCGGCATTTCCCGCCACCTCAATCGATCCGCCGCTCATCTCGCTACCCAAGTGCCGACCCGCATCACCCTGGATACGAATCACTCCGGCCTGCATCTTGGCTCCGATCCAATGGACGCCAGCCAAATCACCCTGCCACTCGATCGATTGATCTGACGGATCACCGGTTACCGTGAAAAACTCGGCCAAATGCGTCTTGTAGTTCCCCTGAAACACCACCATCCGCTCGATATCCGTAAGTGACTTCTCGCGGATAACGTCGGGGGTGATGCCTTCCACTTCCACGGGAATGGATGTGGAGCACTTGTATTGCAGTGAGAGTACCATCTGTGCTGATCCTGGATGAACGTTCGTTCCGCGAGTATAAACAAGACGACGATCAAGTGACAGGCTGACGCATGGCGAGGTGCGTCGAAGCATCAGGAACTACTGCGTGGATATCGGTGGAGTTATTCTCTGTGGCGGCAAGAGCACGCGCATGGGCTTGCCGAAGGCGACGCTGCCGTTCGGCCCCGAGTTGATGCTGCCGCGGATCGTGCGGTTGCTGCGGGAGGTTGTGGAGCCGATCGTGGTGGTCGCGGCACCCGCGCAGCAACTCCCCGACTTGCCAGCCGACATCATCATCACGCGTGATGAACACGAGGGCCGAGGCCCACTTGAAGGCCTGCGGGCGGGCTTGATCACGATGACGGGACATGCCGAGGCCGCTTACGCTACAAGCTGTGACGTGCCGCTGCTGTCTGTCGGCTTTGTTCAGCACCTGATCGCACTTTTTGGTGAGCACGATGTGGTGGTGCCAATTGACGGCCAGTTCCATCACCCGTTGGCCGCCGTCTACCGCACGCGGGTGCTACCCACGATCGATGACCTGTTGCGCGACGATCGTTTGCGACCGGCTTATCTCTTCGACTTGGTCGCCACCTTGCGGGTCCCGGTCAGTGATCTGGAGGTGCTCGATCCGGGCTTGCACACGTTGATGAACCTCAATCGTGTCGAGGATTATGAACGAGCCTTGGCCCTCGCTGGCTTGGCGATGGATGACGACGTGCGGAAACAGCTCGATCGTTCGCCCGATTAGCTCAGGCTGGTTCGCCGATCGTTTCAGATCGTGTCGATTCGCGGTTTTCGCCGCGCTTAGTTGTATCATGCGGGGCAACTCGTATAATCGGCGGTGCTTCGCAGGACGAAGAGGTCGGCACGATTCGCGTAGTTGAGTCGCCGATCCAGGAAGAAACACTGTTTCGCCACACATCATGGTAGGGTGTTCTCATGACAGACCTGAAGAACAAGGCTGCTCAGAAATCAGGCTTCCATCGCCGCGATTTCTTCCGCGGTTCGGGTGCCATCGCCGCAGCGACGGCATTGCAGACGCAATCGGCTCAAGCTTTCCAAGAACAAGGTCCGCAGGTGATTAGCGGCGAGACCACCATCAGCTTGCACGTCAACGGCAAGCTGCATGAGGTGACGGTCGAGCCCCGCACGACGCTGTTGGACGTGCTGCGTTATCAGTTGGATCTGACCGGGGCCAAGCCCGTCAGCCTGGATGGCAGCAGTGGCGCGAGCACCGTGTTTGTCGATGGCAAGCCGATGACGGCTTCGACCATCCTCGCGCTGCAAGCGGTGGATAAGAAAATCGAGACGGTCGAAAGTCTGGGTGGCGACGCCGTGCAACAGGCGTTTGTCAAGCACGACGCGGAGCAGTGCGGCTTCTGCACTCCCGGTTTCGTCATGGCCGTGCGTTCGTTGCTGAACAACAAGCCGAATGCGACCGAGGACGAAATTCGGAGCGGCTTGAATGGCAACATTTGTCGCTGCGGCACCTATGCGAACATTATCGAAGCCGCGATCTCCGTCGCGAAAGGAGGCAACTAATGGCTACTTATACTTGGCCAAGTCGTGAGTCTAGCGCGGTCATCGGCAAGGAAATCGATCGGCTCGATGGCATGGCGAAAGTGACCGGCTCGGCGAAATACTCGTACGACGTCAACCTGAAGAATCAACTGATCGCCGTGGCTCTCGGTTGCCCACACGCCCACTGCAAGATTACCAAGTTGGATGTCAGTGCCGCGAAAGCGACTCCCGGCGTCGTGCATGTGCATGTCTTCGACCATGCGGCGGTCGGTAGCGAGATTCAGTGGGAAGGCGAATTGCTCGCGGTCGTATCCGCGGAAACCGAAGCGGCGGCGCGGGCTGGCGTGGCCGCGATCAAGCTGGCTTTCGATCCCCTCGATGTCTTCACCAACGACGAGGACCTCGCCGCGGCCGAGGCGGCGGGACGCACTTCCGCAGCCGGTGGCAAGACCGAAACCGTCCGCGAACCGGGCGATGATGACGATGAGGACGAGTTCATCGAGAAGGAACTGACACGGCTGTTCAAAGAATCGAAGCACGTCGTCGAAGCGTACTACGGCATCGATCCGATCACGCATTGCTGCCTGGAACCGCACGGTGCCACGGTCGAATGGAAGGATGGCAAGCTGCTGGCCTACCTCTCGACCCAGAACGTTTCTGGCACGGACGAGGGATTTGCCGGTGAACTGAAGATCACGTCGAACGATGTGGAAGTCCGCTGCGACTACATCGGCGGTGGTTTTGGTAGCAAGTTCGCTCCCGATTACTGGGGCGTGGCAGCCGCCAAGATCTCCCAGGAGACGGGACGGCCCGTCAAGTTCCTGTTGACGCGCGATCAAGAGTTGAAGATCGGCGGCAACCGGCCGTCGGGTTACATTAAGGTCAAAATCGGAGCCGACGAGCAAGGTGTCTTGCAAGTCTGGGATTCGCATCATTGGGGCACGGCGGGATACAAAGGTGGTGGTGTCAGCCAAACCGTGATGCCCTATGTGATTCGGCCGAAGAACTATCGTCGGCTGGCCACGGGTGTCGCGACGAACACGGCCCAGTCGCGTGCATGGCGAGCCCCGAATCATCCGCAGGCCTGTGCCATGTCGCAAACCGCGATCGATGACCTGGCCGGGCTGATGGGAGTCGATAGCACCGAGGTCTTTGGAGCGAACTTGCGAGCTGGCAATGTCGACTCGCAACACCCCGATGCCGCCAATGTCTATTTGGCGGAAATCGCTCGCGGCAAGGAACTGATCGATTGGCAAGCCCATTGGCATCCGCATGGCAAAGGTCAGCAGCGTGGTTCGCTGGTCGATGGGTTGGGCATGGCCTTGCATACCTGGGGTGGCACGGCCAATAACTCGGACTGCCGCGTGAAGGTATCTCCCGACGGCGGCATCGAGGCGTTCTGCGGTTCCCAGGATTTGGGAACGGGTACCCGTACGGTGATCGCTCAAGTGCTCGCCGAGACGTTTGGGCTGACCGTCGCCGATGTCAAAGTCCATATCGGCAGCTCGAAGTATCCGCCCAGCGGGGCCTCGGGCGGCAGCACGACAATCGGTGGCGTGTGTGAATCGCATCGCCGCGCGAGCCTGGATGCGTTGGACAAGATCTTCGCCTTGGCGGCACCCGAGTTGGGTGTGGCTCCCGATGCTCTCGAAGCGGTCGGCGGTCAGATTCGCGTCAAGGGTTCCGATAAGGCGATGCCGTGGAAGCGGGCCTGCACGCTGCTGGGGCTCAAGCCGCTCGAAGTCACCGCGAGCTATATGCGTGGAGTTCAAACCGCGCTCTCCAGTAGCGGCGTGTGTGGCATTCAGATGGCCCATGTCGAAGTCGATAAGGAGACGGGGGTCATCCGACTGAAGAAGTTCGTGGCGGTGCAGGATCAAGGGTTGGTGATCAATCCCAAAACCTGCAAGAGCCAGATCTATGGTGCCATCATCATGGGAATCGCGGCGGCGCTGTATGAACGCCGTATCACCGATCCCAAGACAGGCGCTTTCGTCAACGCCGAACTGGCCGACTACAAGCTGGCACGGTTGGGCGATATCGGCGAAATCATTGTCGACTTGTACGAGCCGGAGAGCGAGCGGCAACGCGGCGTGATCGGCAATGGAGAACCCCCGGCGATCAGTCCTAAAGCGGCGATCGCCAACGCCGTGGCGAATGCCTTGGGTGTTCGCGTACCAGTCATTCCGCTCACTCCCAAACGCGTCCTCGACGCATTGGCCAAGGCATAAGGAGGCTAACCGATGAAAGCATTTGAATACGTGTCCCCGAGGACGGAGGCCGAAGTCGTTCAGTGTTTGTCGGCCGAGGCTGGAAAGACCGAGATCCTCGCGGGTGGAACGGACCTGATCGGTTTGATGAAGAAGATGATCGTCACTCCGGATCGGGTGGTGAATATCATGAACGTGCCGTCGTTGCGAGTGATCGACGAGTTGCCCGACGGCAGCGTCTCGATTGGTGCGGCGGTGACGTTGGACGATCTGCTGGTGCATCCCTACTTGGACGTCTATCCGGCGATCAAGCAGGCGATTCGCGGTATCAGCAGCATGCAACTTCAAGCGCAAGGCACCTTAGGAGGTGAAGTCTGCCAACGACCTCGTTGCTGGTTCTATCGCAACGGACAAGGCTTGTTGGGAGCCGATGTGGCCCAAGGCGCAAACGAGTTTCATGCGATTCTGGGCAACAGCGGTCCGGCGAAATTCGTGCATAGTTCGCGGATCGCGCCCGCGCTGATCGCCTTGGACGCTCGGCTACGCGTACTGGGACCGGATGATGCCGAGCAGTTCGTGCCGGTGGCCGAGTTCTTTCGTCCTCCGCACCGAGAAGGACAGCGCGAGCATGTTCTGGCGAGCAATCAGCTTGTCACGCATATTGTCTTGCCGCCGATTAACGGGAGGACCTGTGCGACCTACGAAGTGCGCCATGGAGCTGGCCCGGACTATCCTTTGGCATCCGCCGCGGCAGCTCTGCGATTGGATGGCTTTGGTGTCGTCCAAGAGGCCCGGGTGGTGTTGGGCCAAGTGGCACCCATGCCTTGGATTTCCCAAGAGGCTTTTGATGTACTGCGTGGTCGTCGGGTGGATCAAGCCACGGCGGAAGCCGCTGGCCAAGCCGCCGTGTCGCGAGCCACGCCCTTGTCCCAGAACGAATATAAAGTGCAACTGGCCAAAGTCGCCGTCAAACGCGCCGTCTTGCTGGCCGCAGGCATCGAAACAGGAGGGTTTTAACGATGGCGTTCCTGAAGCTTTACGACGAACAACGACCGATGAACGAGCCTAACTGTATTCACTTGCGCAGCAAGGCAATCTATGTGTCGGGCGAGATTCGCAAGCCGGAGCATCCTGACGAGGAAGGTAGCCAATACTGTTGGTGCAACATGACGCAACATGTCCTGGGCCCCGATCGCCGGGACGTCGAACGCGTCCGTTGCATTCCGGGCCGCGAGTGTTATCGCGCCAGCTACGAAGTGTGATCCCATTCGGCTTGCCGGTTTTCATGGGTTAGATGAGTGATCGACCATGAGCGCACGGTTGTATTGGTTGTGCTTTGGCGTCGCCGCCTTGCTGTGGCTCGTGTTGGGTGTTTTGACGATCCTCGCCGCTGCGGTTCTGACCGGTGAAGCCAATCTGGCGGCCTTGCTGCCGTTGGCAGGCAATGTGGGAGATACCTTCGGCGCGGTCAACGCGCTGTTCTCGGGATTGGCCTTGATGGGCGTCGTGGTCGCGATCTTCCTGCAACGCAATCAGATCCAAATGCAGAAAGACGATCTGTCGCTGCAACGCGAGGAGCTGCAGCTTACGCGCAAGGAACTCGCCAAGAGCGCCGAGGCACAAGTCGAAGCTCACCGGGCACTGCGAACCGAGGCGCGTTTGTCGCTTCAGGCGGCCGTGCTCAACTCCGCCAACTCGCTGGCACGGGTGTATGCCACGATGTGCGAAGGCCACTCGCACTCCGAGATGGCCGCCGGGTTTCGGGAGTGGAAGTCGCATTACGAAACGGGTCTGCCACATGATGACGACGACTTGCCACTCGCGCGATTGACCTTTTACATCATGGAGCTGGAGCGACTGCACGAACAAATAACCGATGCCGACTCGCAGGCCGGACAGATGACGTTTTCAGCGCTCGCCCACCGCGAGCTCTTCGAGGCGTTCGCCGCAGCTCAACAGGCCCACGACTCAACTCCGCCATCTTGATCACCACGACGTGAACGAGCCGGTGGATTTTCATAGATTCAGTTCAGCCAGAAGCGCGACGACGTGTCGTGTCGTGGTAAGATGTTGCATGGCTCCGCTGCCGCGGTTATTTCAAGATTCAGAATGATGATGGAGATCGCTATATGAACCTGTTGGCCAACACCACGCGTCGCGACTTTCTGCTCAGCACCGCTACGGCCACGGCCGCCGCGTCTCTGGCCACTATTGTGTCGCCCCACGTGTTGGGGCGCGAAAATGCAATCCCACCCAGTGAAAAGATCTCACTGGGCGTGATTGGGATTGGCCCGCGTTGTACGTACGATCTGAAATCCATGTTGCAGTTCGCCGACGTGCAGTGCGTCGCCATCGCCGAGGTGCAAGCCAAACGACGCGAAGCGGGGAAGACACTTGTCGACGAGCACTACGGTCATGGCGACTGTGTGATATATCGCGACTTCCGCGAACTGCTCGATCGTAAGGATATCGATGCGGTGCTGATTGCGACGGGCGATCGCTGGCATGCGGCGGCGTCGATCCTGGCGGCCCAGGCTGGCAAAGATGTCTACAGCGAAAAGCCTTGTGGCATCACGATCGCCGCTTGCCAGGAATTGGCGGACACGATGCACCGTGAACAACGTGTGTTTCAAGCCGGCACGCAGCGCCGGAGTGTGCCTAACTTTCAGAAGGCGGTCGAATTAGCGCACAGCGGGAAACTCGGAAAACTCCATACGCTTCATGCCTCCATCTACATCCCGGTGCTCGACAATACGTGGCTCCCCGCCCAACCGACGCCGTCACGCGACGTGGTGGACTGGAACCTCTGGCTCGGGCCCGCAGCCTGGCGTCCGTTCAACCAGAAGTACGTTGATGGCGGTTGGCGAGGCCAGTGGGACTTCGATTCCGGCGCGCGACTGCTGGATTGGGGCGCGCACACGGTTGACCTTTGCCAATGGGCCAATCAGGCCGACGATACGATGCCGATCGAATATGAACCGGCGGACAATCACATCCTTTGCCGTTATGCCAACGGAGTGAAGTTGATGATCGACTTTCTCCCGCAACCGTTCGGAGACCGGTCACCGCACTACATCACGCGACTGGGCACCTGCCCGGTGCGTTTCGTGGGCGATGAAGGCTGGGTTGAAACAGGAGACGAAGGCGAGATCGTGGCCCATCCGGAATCGCTGCAAAAGGAATTGCCCGCCGCGGATAAACGCGTCCGCGGTCTGGATGTCTCGGCACACTCGCGAAACTTCTTTGATTGCATACGTTCGCGGGGCGTCACCGCAGCCAATCCCGACGTGATGCGAAGGTCCCACATCGCCTGCCATGCGGCGGCGATTGCTTGGATTCTCCAACGCAAGTTGAAGCTGGATCCCGTGAACGAGACGTTCGTTGATGACGCTGAAGCGAATGCCCTCCGCTCGCGCGCGGCGCGCGATTGGACGGCCTAACTCCGTCGCGGCCCGGCACCATCAAATCGGATTGGTTGCCAACCGGTCGACGGCGATGATGAAGTCACGGCGAAACTTCACGCGACAATACTCCCGTGTAACGCGCCACCCGAAACCGCGTTATCAACGGGTAACACCAGGTGGTCCCATGACACAACAACGCGGACGGAAGCATCACTTGGCGCGAGGTTTCCGCTGTAGGCTCGTTAGCTACGCAGGCACATGGATCTTGGCAACGGGCATGTCCTTGCTCGCTGTGGCCCAACCGCCGCAAGCGGGCGACTATTCCGCAATCGCATTCGACGTTGTCGCGGAGGTGGATCGCGAGGCCGCCATGCGTGATGGTGTTCAGTTAAAGCTGGATATCTTCCGTCCCGACGACGGTGGCCGTTTTCCCGCCATTTTGCAGATCACTCCGTATAACAAAAGCGGACAAGCCGCGCGGGCCAAGAACTACGCGGGGCGCGGCTACGTAGTTGTCAATGTCGATTCGCGTGGCCGGTTTGAGTCGGGTGGCCAGTGGGATCCGTTCTCCCCGGAACACAAGACGGATGGCTACGATCTCGTGCAGTGGATCGCGGAGCAGCCGTGGTGCAATGGCAACGTGGGAATGTATGGCCTGTCGTACATGGGTTGGACGCAATGGTGGACTGCATCCCAATCGCCCCCCGCCTTGAAGGCGATCGTCCCTGAAGTCGCGCCGCCAGATCATTTTCACAATTGCCCCTATCAAAACGGCATCCTGGTCTGCTGGATGATGGATTGGGCGGGCGCGCTGTCCGCGCGTCTGCCCCATAGCGCCGGTCCCGGGGGCTATGGTGGATTCGCCGTCAATCGTGAAACGGCCTATAGTAAGCTGCCCTATATCGATTTCGACAAGACTCGGAACTACCAACCCAACGCTTGGTGGCGGAAGTGGATTGAACAGAACACGGCGGAAGGGGAGTATTGGCGGTCGATTGCTTATCAAACACCGGAGAGCTATGCACGTGTCCAGGTTCCCGTTCTAGCGATCTCCGGTTGGTTCGACGCCGACTTCGTCGGGACTCCAATGAACTTTCTGGCCATGAAGCAACATGGGGGATCATCCGCGGCGCGCCAACCTCGAATGGTGATCGGCCCCTGGGAGCACATCATCAACCGCAGTCGCACAGCAGCCGACATCGACTTTGGAGAGCAGGCGATCATCGACTGGGATGGCTACGTTCTGCGTTGGTTCGATTATCACTTGAAGGGCATCGACAATGGCGTCCTGATGGATCCTCCCGTGCATGTCTTTGTGATGGGACGCAACCAGTGGCGGGCGGCCCAGGACTGGCCGCTACCCGGAACGCGGTTCACCAAGTACTACCTGCACAGTTCCGGCAACGCGGGTGATCCCGTGGACGCTGGCCGCCTCAGCACGCAACCGCCGGATAACGAGCCACCCGATCGTTATGTTTATGATCCCCACGATCCCACGCCCTCGGCCGCCTTTACCAATGGGCATATCGATGGTCCGCGTGATATCAGCAAGTCCGCCGCGCGGCGTGACGTGTTGGTGTACGATACGGCCGATCTGAGTGAGGATGTGGAGCTGGTGGGTCCGATTACGGCTCGGTTATTCGCCGCCACCAGTGCCCGCGATACCGACTGGATGATCCGTTTGTCCGACGTGCATCCCGACGGCCGGGCCTTGTTTTTGGGCGAAGGGGTCATGCGCGCACGGCACCGCGATCCTCAACGCCAGGGTGCCTTCAACGCTAACCAACTCAGCACGCTCGAACCGGGCCAGGTCTATGAATACACGATTGATTTTTGGCGGCCCACCGGGAACGTCTTCGCTCGCGGACATCGCATCCGCATCGAGATCTCCAGCAGCTATTATCCGTACTATCTCCGCAATCCCAATACGGGCGAAGACAACATCGGTTTGGCCACATCGTTTCAATCGGCGGAGCAAACCATCTTCCACGATACCGAGCGGCCGTCGCACTTGGTGTTTCCCATCATTCCCGCAGGCGAATGAAGTCTTCACGGCGTCGCTGACGTGCCCTTATACGAAGGCTGTTCAGGCCGGTGGCGGAGCGGTCGCTCGTTTGGCGATGCTGAACGAAAAGGTGCTGCCCTCGCCTAACGTCGACTCGACCCACATCCGGCCACCGTGACGCTCGACGATGCGTTTGCAGATAGAGAGCCCCATCCCGGAACCCGGTCTTTCGTGCTCGGCATACAGACGCTGGAAGACCAGGAAAATTCGCTCGGTAAACCGCTTATCAATTCCGACACCGTTGTCGCGCACATGGAAAATCCATTCCGTAGGCGTTTCGTCGGCTCGAAGATGGATTCTCGGCGTGTCCACCCGACGATAGAGGATCGCGTTCCCGATGAGATTCTGAAACAATTGCATCAACTGCGAGGCGTCGCCGATCACGGTAGGGAGCGGATCATGGGTGATCACCGCCTCCGATTCCTGAATCTGTGATTGGAGGCTCAGTCGCACCTCGCGCAGCACGTGTTCACAGTCAGCGGGGCGAAACGGATGCGCCGCGGTCGTCACACGGGAGTAGTCGAGCAAATCATCCAGTAAACGCTTCATCCGCTTGGCACCGGCGAAAGTACCGTCGAGGTACTCGAGGGCCTCGGAATCGAGTTGCGCCGCGTAGCGTTGCTGCACAAGTTGCGTATAGCCGGTGATGGTCCGCAGAGGAGCTTGCAGGTCATGCGAAACACTGTCGGCGAACTGTTCCAAGTCGCGATTGCTGCGTTCCAACTCGATCGCGTATCGATTCCGCTCCTCTTCCGCTTGTTTTAGGGAAGTGATGTCCCAGAATAGCCCTTGGGTACCCACGACCACTTGATCGGGTCCGTAAATCGGCGTTCGGAGCGTATGAAAATGGCGTTCGGAGACTCCGTCGAGCCGAATTGTCTTGAACCCCTCCGTGAGCTCGTTCGGCTGCGTTACGGACTCGTCAGTCATCTGGAACGCGTGCGCCACTTCCAACGGGAACAACTGTTGGTCGGTTTTCCCCACGACTTGTTCCGCCTGGAGCTGGAACAGCTCGCAGAAAGCCTTGTTCACAAAGGTATACCTGCCATGCAGATCTTGGCGAGCGACGCACAGGGGAATGTGATCGACGAGCGAACGATACAGCGATTCGGATTCCCGCAAATGCTCGGCCACTTGCCGTCGTTCCAGAATTTCGTTTTGGAGCAAGCGGTTGGCGTCCGCTAACTCGCTCGTCCGCTCACGCACGCGGGACTCCAATTCGTCGTGAGCGCGTTGCCGAGCGAGTTCCGTTTCTTTGCGATGTGTCAGGTCAATCAAGGCCGTTTGAATTGCCGGCTGTCCATCCCAATCGACCAGCGAGACGTACTTCTCGACCCAAAAGATGTCGCCATCCTTCTTAACATGTTGAGATTCATAGGTGGAGCTGACCGACTCCCCGCGCAATCGGGCCTGAGCGAAATGCATGGCGTCTTCTCGCCGTTCCGGCGCGATCAATTCCAGCACATTGTCCATGGCCAGAACCTCCGCCACGGAGTAACCGTGCAACGCGGCCCAGGCTTCATTGACAAACAAAGGCTGAAACAGTCGGTGAATCATGATGCCCTGACTCGACTCTTCAATCATCCGGCGAAAGCGCGCCTCGAATTCGTGGCGTTGAGTCAACAGGGCCATGGCATGTAATCGCGAATTCTCGATCACGACCGACAAGTGCCTGGCAATGGCACCGAGGAGTTCCAAATCGGCGCTGGTGAAGTAATCGTCACCATCCCGAACTTCGAGTTGGATCATACCGAACACATTGTCGCTATGATCGAGCAGAGGCACTGACATCACGGAGTGTAGTTTGAGGAGTCGCACGCTGGTGCTCGCGGCAAAACGCGAGTCTTGACTAACATCGCCCGACAAGACAGCGCGACGATGTTCCACCACCTCATCGAGAATCGTGCGGCTAACGCACATGGGACCCTTAACACCGCTCGGTAGTCGCACAGCGGCGGGAACGAAATCGCCCGAATCGTCGCGCAGCAACACGCAACCACTCTGGGCCTGCCGAAACGCTCGTAGCAAGCTGTCGATGATCTTAGGCAACACGCCATGCAGGTCGAGTTCACGAGACAAATCGTCGATGATGCCCACGAAGGTCCGGAGTTTGTCGAGACGTGAACTACTTTGCCAACCCGATGAGCTATCCCCGGAACAATCGAGCGTCGAGAGGATGTCGGGCTTGCGCGTATCGTCCATCACTTGCACAAGCTCATCCGTCGACGGATCCTCGTCGTAGATAAACTCAAACGCGGCGATTTCGATCCGATCACTCGGAAATAATTGTTGGCGGCCGTCCGTTCCCGGCTGCATGGTCTTGCCATTGATGACCACCCCATTGCGACTCCGCAAGTCCTCAATGAACGCCACGCCATCGACGACTTCGATTTGCGCGTGCTTACGGCTCACCGCGAAGTGATTGAGCACAATGTCGGAGGCTGATTTGTGGCGACCGATTAAGACGCGCTGGGACTTCAACTGGAAGATCGTGCCCGGTGCTAGGCCTCGAATCGCCCTCAGCAGTGCCATGGTCGAGTCCTTTGTCGCGGTTGGGGATTCCGCTCTCTGGATGACCACGGGCTTGATCCACCGCCAGCGTGCTGCACCACACACGTGCAAAGAAATTTACTACCCCGACATCGCCTTTCACGCATTCCCACCATACAGCTCCTCGAATGCCTGCCTTGGTGGGAGCGCCGCTATGCGAGAACTACCCTCCACTACTGACATCACCGCAAATACTTCGATACCCACAGTAAGTACTGCCCGATCCAGGTGGTAGTGTAGCAGTTGATTCTGGCCATTCCAACCGAATTTGTCAGAAATTATTCTTGCTGCGCAATCGCCGCACGGGCCGGGTTTTCACACAAAATCCTGGATAGGAGTTCCGGCGACCCGGTGTCGTCGCGACGATCGAAATGCCACTGACGATCACTGGGACTGTGCTGGTCTGACCAAGGCCAGGGGGTGAAAGGCGCGTAGCCTAGCGCGGCGATCAGCTTTTCGGATCGCATGGACACATTGCCCGCCCGTGGTGGGATCGGACCCGCCTCATGTCGATTACAACCATGAAGCAACCCCGGATCATACCCCCCCACGCGATTTATGACTTGAGCGATTTCATAAAGGCTCAAGTCGCGTGGCCCACCCGCATGGAATAAACCAGCGAGGTCGCTGCACAGCAGATCTTCCAACAATCGATTCAGGCAGTCGGTATAGGTTGGCGAGCGAATCTCGTCGAAGTAGAGCGTGGCTGGCTTGGACTTCTTGAACCGTGACTGAATCCAATCGATGGCTCCGGCGTGACCGTTGAAGCTCACCCCCATCGGCAACGAGATCCTAGGAATACAGGTATCCGGTCTCATCTCCAGAATATGCCGTTCGGCCTGGACCATCGTCTTGCCGTAGACGGTGACGGGGTCAGTCGGATCGTCTTCGACATGCTGTCCCAGACCCTTGCCGGAAAAGACCAAATCGATCGATAGATGCACCAAGCGGACTGGCGCATTGCCAATCGTCCGCAGCAAGTTTTCGACGCTACCGACGTTCACGCGCCGCGCCATGTCCGGATCGAGTTCGCAAGACTTCAGCTTGCATGAGCCTTCCGAATTTACGACGGAACGAAATTGGTAACGATCAAACAGGCAGGCGAGCTGACGATGGTCGTCCGCATCGCAGGCAACGATGCCAGGGCCGCGGAGTGGCCAGTTGTCGCTCCGCCGCGTGGCGATGACTTGTCCCGGATACTTAGCGGAGAAGTAACGGAAGGCGTTATAGCCCGCGACTCCCGCCAACCCAGTAATCAAGAGCGGCAGTCGGAGTCCGTCATTTTCTACTAGGCCATTCATGCAGGGATTAAAACTCGCCAACAACCTCGCCATTCCCTCGAGTCGAGAGGGCCGTGTAGACATTGTAGTCGATGTTATAGGAAAGGAAGTGAACACTTCCGTCCGCCATCGAAAACAATGCGCCTCCAGGATGCCAACTCCAATAGCGTTGAATGATGGCCAGGGAGGTGGGCATATTCGCTCCCTTGGCCAAGCCCTCCTCGGTGCTGATGAAGTGTTCGCATTCAGTTCCGCCACAGATCATCCAGCCCCAACCCAGATCGTTGGGAATGCCGCGTTCGCCGATCGCCAACGTCGAGGAGGTGCCATCCAGGATGTCACGAAAACGTGTATCGCTCAGGTCATAATACATCCCCGTGCTATGGGCGATACCGAGGCAACCGCCCGGTGTGTCGTCGCGGTTTCCCGAGACTCCCAGATAGCTGCCAGGATAGAGCCAGCCGGCGTCACCCGAATTCGGCAAGGGTCCTGTCGGGCCGCTCAGCAAGACACGATTTCCATTGGGATCGGAAGGACACAGTAAATAAGGAATGAGCGTCGAAGTGGGGTCGGGCAGTGGGGCTTGTTGTAACCGGCGGATTTCAGCGCCACAGTTCAAGGTATTCATATCCACCGTGTCGTGCAGATTCCCGCCTTCCATAAAAGGCAAGATCAGCATCATCATGCCCCAGGACCAGGGAACCGGCAACGGAAATGTCGCTGGTGGCCCGGAATGCACGCTGCCCGGCGGAAACACTTTATACGTATCGTGATAGGTATGCGTCGCTAGGGTGACCTGCTTCAAGTTATTTCGGCAACTCATCCGTCGCGCGGCCTCACGCGCGGCCTGAACGGCCGGCAGCAATAAAGCCACCAGAATTCCAATAATTGCGATCACGACCAGCAACTCCACTAACGTGAATCCGGTGCGTGCAGCCGATTTGTACATGGTTCATCCCCTGCGACAACTGAACATCCGACACCGTCACTTCGCGGACATCAGCCACTCAATTCAAAATCCTTGTTCGTCTTGCCATCGGGAGCCACGGTGTAGTCTACCTCCCAGTGAAGTTTTAGAGGCACCTGTGACTTAGTAGCACGATCAGGTGGCTTCAAACTTCCTCCCTTGGGCCCCACAGGTTCGGGGCCGCCGTTTTTGGAGTCGCCCTCGGTGACGGGGTCGATATTGACTTTCACGTGATATGGACCTGGCAGAGGACCGGTCCCACGGTCAAAACGGTAACTGCCACCGACGATCGGCGCGACCGCCGCTGGGGCCGCATGACCGGCAGCGGGGCGGAACGTTATCGAGCCGCGTTCCACCGAAGTTCCATTGACCGTCACCGAACCGCGCAGCGGTTGACGCTGGGGTTCCGAGGACGCGCCGCAGCCGCTGGTAAATAACGTAGATGCAAGGCCCGCGAGGAGCAGGCACGGTTCGAACCATCGTATCATCGCTGGCCTACGAAGAACGAAGGAAACGGGTGTAACTTCTTAGTGTCGATGTTAGCGCCTGCCGTTCAAGATTGCAAGTTGAGCTGGCAACGATAAATTGAAGTGACGTGATTCAGGCGACTCCCAAACGAGCCCCGACCGGGCGATGGCCACCAGTCCACGAAAGGAATTTGTATGCCCTTTATCCATTGGATCGACGAGAAAGACGCAACGGGCGAAGTCGCGGAAGGCTACCAGATGTACTTCGCGCGTCGCCCCAATCGGGACAAGGTCGCGGATATTATCAAGTGCTTTAGCCATCGTCCCGACTTCATGAAGCAAGTCATGGACTTCAGTTGGCAACTGCATTTCTGCGATGGCCACCTGACGGAACGTGTGAAGGAAATGATCGGGACGCTCGTCTCGGGACAAAACCAGTGCCCCTACTGCATGCACTCCCACGCGTATTTCCTCAACGCGCAGGGCGTGGACGAGTCCGCAGTCGCGGCCATCGGTCGAGGATGCGTCGAGGAAGCACCAATTAGCGAGGCGGAAAGGGCCTTGTTGGAGTTCGCCAAGAAGCTGACCCACGAGTCCTATCGCAATACGCCCGCCGACGTACAGCGCGTTCGCGACGCGGGCTGGACGGAACCTCAGATCGCCGAAGCGGTCTACATCACAGCGATGTTCGCCTTCTTCAATCGTGTGGCCAACGGCTTTGGCTTGGAGGACCCCCACTACTTCGAGGCACAGGGAACGCCTGATCCGCTGGCCGGCTTCCTGCCGCGTGTGGGCGCGGATACCACGTCCGCATGAAACGGGGCTGGATGTCGACAGCAGGTGCCGGCGTGAAGAGCCCACCACGTTGATCAATCGGACGCGCGATGTC
>JBGTHH010000783.1:0-6080 GCA_041746275.1 Pirellulaceae bacterium
CCTCCGTCAGACGCAGTAATTCGTGTCCCCTACCAGTTTATTGTTTACTCCCCCCGGGACCCAGCTACCGGATGTAGGATCGGTCTCGCACTGCCATGAGACCCCGATCTCAATACAGTCGAGTGAGCAGGAAAAACGCATTTCACAAGGCACGTCCCCGAGCCACTCGCAATCCTTACCTTGGGAATAATTATCATGACAGCTTCGCCAACTGCCAGTGAAGTACTCATAGGTCGGCGTAGTTTCGGGGGCACACAAAGGAGGAATTGCCATTCCAGGATCGCCACCGCTGCACATAGTCGAGTCTTCGCAATATAAATTGGTGCCTCCGCTGCAATAGTCGGCATTATCCAAGTGACAGCACCCTGACGAGCACGACTGCCCTCCCTTGACTCCGATCGCTTCGACGACAGATAACGATCGATACGAGAAAGATTGCTGAGCACCAGCAACGATCGTCAGAAGCCCCAACACGAAACCGACGAGACTTGCACTAAGAACTTTCATGGCCTTACCCTCCTTCGATAAACATGGTATCCGCAACAGAAGACTACAACACCCAACGCCACGCCCGACGATTCAGACGCGTACTTGAAAGACCAGCGCCGCTGCAACAGAAGTCGACTGCGCGGGTCAGAAATCGGCGAGTTCGAGGTCAGCAGCACGTATCCAGATCGGGACCTCGCCAAATCGAGCGTCGAGACTAGTCGCGGCGCGTGCAGGCCATCGGTGATCGCGGCCTGATCGGCGGAAGTCGAGATCCATACGATAAAATGCCCTTCGCCGCCATCCGTTGAGTCGAGGTGGACAATGGCTGGCTCGTTCCCAACCAAATCCATTCCCTTACCGATCCGGCAAGCATGTGTGTAGACCCCGCGCTGTTCGAGCAACTCGGTCAATTGTTGCAGGGAAACGGTCTCTTCGAGCTGCGGCCATTGCAGCTCTCGGACGAGCGCCACCAGATCCTCGCTGCGGCCGTAGTGCGCCAGAATGTGCTGCGCGCAACGTGCCCCGCAGAACACGTCCCTTGAGGCGTGGTGTTTGTCGACGCCGGAGGCCGTCTCGCAATGAGACGAAATCGCACCCAGCACGAATAAACAGGCGAACATTAGCCAATCACATTTCATGGAGATTCCTCCACCAAAGCCGACAGCGGAATCTCGACTGGCGGCCAAATCCCACCGAGCTGAACCGTGATTGTCTCGTCGACCACGCTGGACAACTCGGGCGCAACCAGCGTTAAGTCCAGAGCTACGATCTTGTCGCGCACGGCCTGAGCGGAGTGCGACAGCATTCCTTGGAATCCTGACGTGACTGATAACCGACTTGGGTCGATCGCCCCGAACTGACGAATCGAAGTTTCAGATAACTGGAGTAATACTCGCCGCTCCACCCGCTGGCCGGGCGTGACAGTTCCCAAGAACACCCTACTAGGGATAGCGAGGATGGCTGGCCGCCTCAGCACGGTGACGATGGCCTGTTGTGATTCCTTTTTCGCCGCGCCCTCTGACTCAAACAGCACCGCAGCGCGGTCATCCCCAGAGGGGAGTTTTGTCGTGTCCGCGGAGATCGTCACGCGCCACGCCTGTCGCGCCGTGCTGACACGTTCATCGTCGACAGGAACGACCTCTACAGACAACCACGACGCTTGGGTGAATGCCCGGAGTCTAGACCAATTCGTGTCAGAATAATTCGCGGCCACTAACGTGATCTCCGCCTGTTCCTGATCGGATTCGATTCTCAACTCTTTCTCAGTCAAATAGAGCGGGTGGCGAATTAGCGCACGCGTTCCAAGCAGGAAGACGGGCACATCACTTTCTTGGAAATGCACTTCCACCGAGCGGACATCACTTCCCTCCTGCGTCGGTGCCCGGTATTGAACATCAACCAACAAGTCTTCGCCGGCAGCTACGGTGTTCGTCGACAACATAGTAGCGGTGCATCGACACGTCTTAACGACCGTTTGCACGGTCCATCGAGAGTCGCTTGAATTCCTGATCCGGAACTGGCGCAGCGATTGCGACCCTGGTCGTACAATCCCGAAGTCATGAGTCATCGGCACGATAGAGGACTTGCCAGTTTTTGAACTTAAAGGGGTATCGCTCCGAGCTCCGCGTTCCTGCGGCTGGATCGAAGGAGGTGCGCATCCCGTCATTTGAAGTGCGGAAGAAATGAGGACCAGGATCGTGGGCGATTGCCTCATCGGATACCAGACACCCGCCTTCAGAATCTCGGCGGAAAGCGCCAGCTCTCCGCGAAGGACACGGAGTACTAAGGAGTGAAGATTTGTAGCGCTACGCAATGCGAACAACCACCACTGCCACACTGAGACGTCTGTCTGCTTCATCGCGCTCTCCTCACACGGAGGAATGATCCCCTCCACCACTCCATAGAACCTATCGAGTCAAGTCTAGAAGTGCGATGGCAAACTTGTAAAACAGATTCTCGCACATTCCGACACGGCATTTTCACGTGCTCCATTACGTCAAATGCCATGACCACGACAAATCTACGCCCATTGGGGCCATGTGCAATAGTCCTTTCTCCTAAACGCGTGATTGTCCACGGACAACGTTCCCTTCACGGCCGCTCACTCGTTACCACGCTTCCGCAAATCTCGTCTCGAGTTACATGATACCCATAGATCGTATACGCAATCATGGTTGTGGGCTTCAGATCGCGAAAATAGGCAAACTGGTCGTGGCCGTGATGTAACTCGTTCACACTGACAAAATGCCATTGTTTTTCGTGACCAATCTGGCTGCCGCCGTGATAAAGATCCGCTTGGCACTCCACTAGCGAGGGTGGACGAGGGGCATTGATGTTTACCCAACGAGGTTCAATCAAGTGAGCCGTCCAAGCTAGACTAAAGTCATCGATCTCTGGGTGTTTGTCGAGCCATTCGCGGACGTAGAACAGATCTTGCCCCCAATCCGTGCTGCTGCCAAGCAGATGTTTCGGACCGCCCAAGGGGCCACCCGCCAATTCGTTGAAGTAGGAGAGTGAGTGCGGATAGGCGAACAGGCTGCTCAACACGAACCAGACGAGCAGGGCGAAGACAAGCAATGATCGCCGCAAGAACGAATACGAGCCAGTAACATCCGTCGTTGGTTTCGCCGCAACGCGACTGACGAGGATAAAGAGGAACGGGAGTGCGGGCAGCACGTAACGATAGTGGTGGTTGAAACCCGTTTGTGAACTAACCAGCCCGAGGATGACGAGCATCGGGCAAATCAGCACCAATTCGTCACGCCATTTTGCGAGCGGATGCGTCATGAGAGCTAAGCCCGTGATCGCCCACAGTCCCAACGGTTCCTTGATGACCAGCGCGTACAAGTAGTAGTACCACCAGCCACCCCATCGCCATTCGCCCCGTAGGTACGACCATTTGCGTTCCTCGAAATCCCGCCGCTGGACGTCCATCCCCGCCACGTAGTATTGTGGCAGCGGAACGGGTATGACTCCCAGCCAACTGTCTGAAAAGCGATTTCCCGTCGTGGTGATATCGAAGAACTGCTCGCTGCCACCGAGTGATCGACTGACAAATTGGTAATCTTTCAGCGGCTTGAAAGAGCCCTCGAAGCCGAAACCCGCATGGACTACAAACAAGGCCACCAGCAGCATTCCGGACAGTTGCCAACCGTCTCGACTGAGTGTGTCTCTCCGGGGTCGTCGATAAGCGATCCACATCAATGGCCACAACGGAAGCAGAAAGAGGAGCGTGGCTTTCGTTAGCATGGCCAAACCCAACACAATTCCGGCACCGCCAGCATGTCCCCAGTCGGGCGTGCGCAGCCAAAGCCACAAGAGATATGCCGCAGCAGCCCCCAGCGAGGCGGCACCCACATCAGGCGTGATCAGTTGTGCATGTGCGAGAACGGTAGGTGAAAAGCACCAGAGTGTCGCCGCCACCAGCCCCGCTCGACTGCCGTACAGATCCATGGACCACCGATAACAGACCCACACACCTAGCAGGGCAAACGGCAGGCAAGCCCAACGCGCGATCGTCAATGCCCACAGCGACTGTGCGGGATCGTCTCGGAAGGCTGCCCGACCCGCACCAAACTCAGGACGGGCTCCTGGAGGTGCGAGGGCACTGATCGGTAGCCGCAGCCCTATGACTCGTGATGGCACCGCGGAGACCATGCGGACCAACGGAGGGTTGACGCAGTACAGGTTAAATCGACCCAGTTCCCAATGACTCCATCCTGACGCAAAATGCGCCGGTTCATCAAACGTCGGCGAGTTGCGACATGCAGAGAAAGCAATCAGAGACGCCAGCGTTAACGAAAGGGCCAGCACGAACATGCGTGCGTGAAAGAAACTGCGAGGCCCGTTTACCACATCGCTAACCATTATTCAAGATCACCATCGTTCCTCGAAAACGTACTGATCAAACGACAAACAGGTGTGCTCCATTGACACGACAGCTCATTCAAGCTTAACTCGCCGTTGCCGCAAACGCCTGAAGAACACACAAGCCACAAGGCCGCCCGCCAGAACTGCCAAGAAACCAACAATCAGAGACCAGTCCCCCTGACGCTCTGCTTCCTGTAGAACGGAGACTAATTCTTGGGACGACCCCGCCGCCGCCGTCTGTGCCGACGTTACCTCATGTTCGCGGCCACCCGCTCCGATAAGTAGCCGTCTGTCCGTTTCGCCACGCTGATCGGACACTGTCGTCCCCTCGGGAAACTCGAACTTGAAAACCGACCCGGCAATCGGCTGATTAATAATGGCGACTACAACTTCCACAGACATCGATCTCAAAAGATTCCCGCTCTTCGAGTCGTAAGTTTGGTACTCCCAACGGGTCGGCAAGACGTGGCCGTCGCCATTTCGCTCGTAGCTCACGCGATGATCGTCCCTCAGGCGTCCGTCGACGAGTCGCGCATATCGGAGCGCGGCGAAGTCAGCCTTCGCATCCAACCAGACGCTGTGCTCATTCGCGGGACCGCGAGACGAGCGATTCCGTCGCCTTATGACAAGACAAGATTTCCCGTCGAGTTCCTCGTTGGACACCTCGGCATCGGAAACGAAGAGTTCCGCCAGCATTCCCGCGTAGGTGAACGCTCGAAAATGCCATAGGAAAACGAAAAACTCCGCGTCTCCCATTACATAGATGGGGTCGTTTCTGACGATTCCCTGATTTGCGAAGGTGTTGTCGTTGTAGATTGAAAGGAACTTGGCTTCGTTGCCGTCGAAGACTAGCACTTTTCTTGGTGTCTCAAAACGCGAGTGCTGGAACATCCACGAAGGCCGCGCGTGCTCCAGACGCAGCTTGTCACCGTCACTCCACAGATGGACCTGCCACTCGAACGTGGCCGGGAATCGCCCATCGGTTTGGCTCGTCTCATTCCCGAACGGCGACGAACCCAGTCGTGCCGAATCCGCTCGTGTAAAGTGACTCGTCGCCTTCCACGTCACATCCACAGTGGAGAAGGACTGTACGCGTTTTTCTATGCCCGCGCGCACCTTGTCGATCTCGATCGCCGCGACGCTGGTCGTTATCAACATCATGGCCAAAGACACTGTGACCCTGCTCGATGCCTCGGTAAGAAGCATCGTCAGGCGGCCGAGCTTTGGTGTCGGAATCGAACTGATCCCATTCGTGATTCCTAGCGAACAGTGCTTTCATGGTGACACCTTACTTTGCGGGTGTGCACGTCTTTCTCGTGTAGGTACCAATCATCGTTTCACAGTTTTGCGACCCGTACCCGCAACTCGTTGCTTCACTGGGATCTTTACCGGGACAATCCCCCGTGCAATAACCACACGCCGCGACCACAACCGTATCTTCTGGATCAGGTGCGGTACAAGCAAATCCATCCGAATACACCCAATCCAACATCCACATGCTCGACACTTTGCAATGAGTTTTCGACGTTGCAAAGCACGGCTCGCTGATACCTGGAGCGGAGGGATGATACATACATCGAACGGGTGTAGTCTCGCCACGGCGCTGGTTTATGCGGCCATTCGCGTGATGGGTTTGGTATTTCGGTCGTAAGTTCGAAGCGAGACGGCGTTTTGCTTCAGGCTGTCACCATAGGTCGACTCCCAGGTACCGCTGAGTAAGA
>JBGTHH010000784.1:0-11617 GCA_041746275.1 Pirellulaceae bacterium
GGTGCCTTGGGTGTCGTCGAGGCCACGACGGCGGCATTCCCCGGTGCGTTGAAGCGGATCGAGATCCACGGCTCGGAAGGTTCGGCGGTTTTGGAGGAAGAAGACATCAAGAGCTGGGACTTCGCCAAGGAAACCAAAGCCGACAAAGCCTTGCTCGAACGGATGCAGGGCAAGACGCAAACAGGAGGCGGCGCGGCCGATCCCTCGGCAATTGGACACCATGGCCATAGCAAGTTATTCAAAGACGTTGTGAACGCCATCCAAAAGGGTACCAAGCCGCTGGTCGACGGACACGAAGGTCGCCGCTCTGTTGAGATCATTCTTGGTATCTACAAGGCCGCCGAGACCGGTAAAGTCCTGCAACTTCCGTTGAAGACCGATCCTGTGTTAAAGGCCCGCGCGAGCACTGCCAAGTCGGGTTAGATTCAAGTCGGGTTAGATTCGGCATGCTCACCGCGAACACGGGCACAGCCCGTGGCACACGACCTCTGCCAGCGCACCTTCGCCAGTGCCACCTCCGCTTTCGCCGCTTCCGCATCAGCTATTTTCGCGTCGTGGAGTGCTAGCACGGGCAGTCTCCCTGTCATTAATTCGTCTTGGCGGTTCTTGAGCTTCGAGATATGATGCCTCGTTCGAAATAAGCAAGTCGCGAGGAAGGGATTTCCAGGCGTCTACTGAGGACGTCCGGCAGGGATGCCGGGCCTTGCTGAAAACGCGGTGGAGCTGGATGGCGATCCGCCGCAGAACGGAGCCCTCACGGTTGTGGAGCGCTTTGAACTAGCGTTCTGGAAAGGAAGTCCAACATGCTCATCTTATCGCGCAAACAGAATGAACGAATCCTCTTTCCCCATCTCGGGATCACCATCGAAGTCCTACGCGTTTCGGGCAACGCCGTGCGGGTGGGCGTGGACGCGCCTCCGGATGTCCAAGTGTTGCGAGAGGAAGTGGCGCAGCGTCAAGGCATTGCGGCGGCGACGCCGGAGTTATTGCAATCGCGACGTCACGCACTGCGGAATCGCCTGAATACGGCGAACCTCGCCTTGCACTTGATGCAGCGGCAACTGGACATCGGCGAGTACGATCACGCCGAGAAAACACTGCAGTTGGCCTTAACCGAACTAACGGAGTTGGAGCATCTGGTGGCGAACCCGGATCACGACTCGACCGCCGTGACGATGGCTCCGGTGGCCAAACGCCGAGCACTGCTGGTCGAAGACAATGCGAACGAACGCGAACTGATGGCGGGTATCTTGCGACTGAGCGGGTACGATGTCGAAGTGGCCGAGAATGGGCATGCCGCTATGCGTTTCCTGGAAGAGAACGCGGCACCAGATCTGGTTCTCCTGGATATGCAGATGCCCTCGATGGACGGCGGGCAAACGGTTTCCGCGATCCGCTGCAATCCGGCCTACGAAGGCTTAAAGGTGTTCGCCGTGAGCGGCACCGATCGCAAATCGATGGGAGTGGAACTAGGTGACAGCGGCGTGGATCGCTGGTTTGCCAAACCGCTAAATCCGTCATCGTTCATCCGCGAATTGAGTCGGGAACTGTCCGACGCGGTAGTCTGAGCTGCATCGCGCGCCGAGCTAATCGGCCGCGCGCGTGCGCGAGGAACGACGGATCATGACTCCAAGCATTGAGCAGGCGCGACAGCTCGTCTGGTTTCAAAGATTTCACCAGATGAGCGTCGCAGCCGGCTTGTTGCGTCGCAATAGCCCAAGCACCGGATGAGTGGATTTCAATCCCCCTGTTAGCTCGACGGACGTCCCGCTACGATCGGTGACATGGCCGCTGGATTGAATGCACCCCAACAACAGGCTGTCCGAACGCTCACGGGACCGTTGCTCGTGCTGGCCGGAGCGGGTACGGGCAAAACCCGCGTGGTCACCTATCGCATTGCGGAATTGATCCGCACGGGGACGCCGCCCGAGCGGATTCTCGCGGTCACTTTCACTAACAAGGCCGCCGCCGAGATGAAGGAACGCATCGGTGGGCTGTTGGGGAAGAAGAACGATCAGCAACCTGTCGCTTCGACCTTCCACGCCCATTGCGTGCGCGTTCTGCGGCGGCACATCCATCACCTGGGCTATCCCACGCAGTTCGCCATCTACGATCGCGGAGATCAAGAGAGCCTGGCGCGAGGGGTGTTGCGCGAGATCCGCGTGCCGACCGAGTCGTTGCGACCCGGCGACTTGTTGAATTTCATCGGGGGCTGGAAAACGAAGTGCTTGCGTCCCGCCGATGCGGAGACACTCGCCGCGACCGACAAAGAGCATCTCGCGGCGATTGCCTATCGACGCTATCAAAAGGCGCTCAAGGCGCGGGGAGCCGTCGACTTCGACGATCTGTTACTGTGTACCGAGGACTTGTTCACCAACAATGAGGAAGTCCGGCGGGAGGAGGCGGGGCGGTTCGAGCATCTGCTGATCGACGAGTATCAGGATACCAACGGCAGCCAGTATCGGATCGTCAAAGCCCTGGCCAGCGGACATCGGAATCTCTGCGTGGTCGGAGACGACGATCAGTCGATTTATGGCTGGCGCGGTGCCCAGGTCGAACACATTTTGAAGTTCTCGCGTGACTGGCCCGATGCGACGGTGGTGTGGTTGGAGAACAACTATCGCTCGACCGCCGAGATCCTGACGCTGGCGAATCGATTGATTGCTTTCAACAAGAATCGACATCCCAAGGAACTCAAAGCCGCACGCTCTGGAGGACAGAAGCCGCGGATTGAACAGTATCCGAACGAAACCAAGGAAGCCGAAGGGGTCGTGGCCGATATCGCGCGACTGCTCAGGCAACCCGATTGGCAGCCCCATGACTTCGCCATCCTGTTCCGTACGAACGAGCAACCGCGCGCCTTCGAAACGGAACTGCGCCGCCTGCATTTGCCGTACGTGCTGATTGGCGGCATGTCGTTCTTCGATCGCAAGGAGGTGCGTGATGTGTTGGCGTATCTCAAGGTGATTCAATCGCCGCAGGACGAAATTTCGTTGCTGAGAATCATTAACACACCGCCACGAGGATTTGGCGCGAAGAGCGTGGAACTGCTCAGCAAAGAGGCGGTCCAACAAGGCCTGACCCTGTGGGACGTGATGCAGCAGCCGGCCGTCATGCAGCGACTGCCCGAGGCCGCGCAGCGGGCCGGCGAGGAGTTGTCGGCTCTCGTGAGGGACTTTCAAACGAGGCTAGCACAGCGTCCGCTGGTCGATGGCGTGCGAGCGCTGTTGGACCGTATTGGTTACGAAGCCGAACTGCGCCGGTTGTATGACGATCCCAACGATCAAGCCGCGCGCTGGGCCGCAGTGGAAGAGGTCGTGAACGCGCTGGGAGCCTATGAAGCCAAGTCTCGTAAGGCGACACTAAGCGGCTTCCTGGACGACGTGGCATTGGGCGGTCCCGACTTCGACAACGAGAAGGACAAGCAGTTGCGGCGCAACGCGATCGTGTTGATGACGCTGCACAGCGCGAAGGGACTGGAGTTTCCACACGTCTATATGGTCGGCATGGAAGAGGGCTTGTTGCCACACCATCGGAGCGTGGCGGTCGAAGGCGAAGCGATCGACGAGGAGCGACGACTCTGCTACGTCGGAGTGACGCGCGCTCAGGATTACCTCACCCTGTCGATGGCACTCACGCGTCAAAAGTGGGGCAAGCCGCGTGACACGATCCCCAGCCGCTTTCTGTTCGAGCTAATCGGCCAAGCCGAGAACGCCCACCGCGGAGGTTCCGGCACGCGCAAGCCAAAGCTCAAACGGGCGACTCCGAAATCCCAACGACCAACCGCGCCGCCAGCCAAGCCGAAGGGATCGCCTTCCAAAGCCGCACGCAAACGGCCTCCACGCCGTCCGTAATCACAGATAGCGATTGATCAGATTCTCCAACATTTCTTGTCGGCCGCTGTGGTTCGGCGCGACCTCGCCCTTGTCGAGCATGTAAGCCGCGAGCGACTTGAAATCGGCTTTTCCCGCCTCGATGTCAGCGCCGATTCCCGTATCCCAACTGCTGTAACGCTGCTTGACGAAGGCCGCGAGTTCCCCATCGGCTCGAATCGCGGCGGCGACTTTGAGGCCGCGCGCAAACGCATCCATGCCGCCGATATGGGCGTGGAATAGATCGACCGGCTCGAAGCTCTCGCGCCGCACTTTGGCGTCGAAGTTCACTCCGCCGGGCGCGATGCCGCCGTACTTGAGCAACATCAACATGACGTGCGTGGTGAGATAGTAGTCGGTGGGGAACTGATCCGTATCCCAGCCCAACAGCAGATCGCCCGTGTTGGCATCGATCGAACCGAGCAGGCCCTGATAGCCCGCGTAGTCCAGTTCGTGCATCATCGTGTGCCCAGCCAGCGTCGCGTGATTCGTCTCGATGTTCAACTTGAAACGTTCGGTCAAGCCGTACGCCCGCAGAAAGTTGATACAGGCGGCGGCGTCGCTGTCGTACTGATGCTTGGTCGGCTCCTTGGGTTTGGGTTCGATCAAGAACGTGCCTTCGAAACCAATCTCGTTGGCATAGTCGACCGCCATGTGGAAGAACCGCGCGAGATGGTCGAGTTCCCGTTTCATATCCGTATTGAACTGACACTGATAGCCTTCGCGACCGCCCCAGAAGACATAATTCTCGCCGCCTAATTCCCGAGTCACCTCGAGTGCCTTCTTGACTTGCGCCGCGGCGTAAGCGAATACATCGGCGTTACAACTGGTCGCGGCACCATGCATGTAGCGGGGATTGCTGAACATATTCGCCGTGCCCCACAGCAACTTGATGCCGGTCCGCGTCTGTTCCTCCTTCAGCACCGCGACCACCGCATCCAGGTTCTTGTGGCTTTCGGCCAGGGTCGCACCTTCGGGCGCAATATCGCGATCGTGGAAGGCATAGTACGGCGCTCCCAGCTTCTCGATGAACTCGAACGCGACGTGAGCGCGGCGGATCGCATTGGCGACCGAGTCCGTGCCATCTTCCCACGGCCGGACCATCGTCCCGGCACCAAACGGATCACTGCCGGTGCCTCGAAAGGTATGCCAATAGACGACGGAGAATCGCAAGTGCTCCCGCATCGTCTGGCCTTCGATGACCTCGTCGGGGTTGTACCAACGGAAGGCGAGCGGGTTCCGGGAGTTGGGGCCTTCGTACTGAATTTTCGGGATTTCGGGGAACGCGGACATATCGATCTCAAGTAGATAAGCCAGGGGAAGTGGAACCGAGAAGCGAACTATCGTGCCACATTCAGCATCCGCTTGCAACCTAGCCTCGTAGCCGGTATCGCGGGAACAGTGACGGTTTAGTTCTCGAGGACCGTATCGAACAGTTCGGAGAGGTTCCACACATGGCTTGCCAGCCCAGTCATCACAGTAGCAGTTAGTCATTTCTGTCCACGTTTGCCGCTCTTGTCCGAGTAGCAAGTTTACCAGCAGAAGTTATAGTAGCAGGCCCACATGGCGAAGACTGCTTCGAGGTGCTCTAGTCACTTCGAGAATGAGTAAGTGGAGCCGGTTCAATCGCTTCATGAAAAACCGTTACGTTGATTTCCGTTGACGGCTAGCTCGACGACAGCGACTAGAGATGCGTTGTTGGGCGCTGGATGCTTAAGAGAAGTTCGCGTCCGTGCTACAATGCCCCATTCCCAGTGAGCGAAACAAAGCAGTTGTTACATGGCGTCACTCGGCTTCCTATTTTTTACAATGCTTGGATGTTGGTGGGGATACTGTTTGTTGCGCGGCCTTCAAAGCGGAGAACTGAAAGAATACCGCGGAGTCCATCGTAATCGCGAAGACGATCCAATCGGGAAGGGCAGTGGGGGACACCCATCCTCAGCACGAGAATGGGGACGGCCAGCCACAGCCAGTCTGTATCGGCGTCCTGAAGGTGAGTCGAGAGAGCGTGATTTTATTGCCTCCGGCACCAGTCGATCAGCATCAATAACAGAACCTCGCCGCGAGCCACGCGCTCGCACCGTTCGAGAATGAGTGTCCCAACCTCTACCTTCCAGATGCGAGTGAGTCATCCGAGACTTGTCACGAAGGCGACGAAGTCTGATTCATTCAACGGTCACCAGCGCCCGGACGACACTCTCCAGCCCACGAACCACACGAGCCATCTTTTCAAAGTCGATCTTGTCCACGGTGTCTTCAGGTGTGTGGTAGTACACGTAACGAAATGGTGCCGTGTCCGTGACCATCAGCGCCGGATAGCCCTCCTGCCAGAACGGCCAATGGTCCGACCGTCCAAGGTCCGACATCGCTTCGGGCAACGCGCCGCCCTCGGATGGAAACGATTCGTTTTGGCGGAACGCGCGCGTCACTTGACGCACCAGTCGACCGTAGCGGGTATTGCCCACGAACGCGATGAAGTTTCCGGCCGCAGGATAAAGCAGGCCGAGCATGGGCGGGTACTTCTGGCTTCCCGGCTCATCGCTGTAATAGCCAATCGTTTCGAGGCTCAACATGGCCGTTACTTTTTCTCCTCGCTGACGACAGCGGCGAGCGTAGACCCAAGAACCCATTTGTTCGGTATGGGCATAGGGTGCTTCCTCATTGACGAACGCGACGAATCGTAGCGTGCGGTCAGGTCGAGACTCTGCGAATCTGCGGGAAAGACTGAGGACCGCTGCGATACCGCTGCCGTTGTCATTTGCCGCGGGACAGTTTGCTACCGAGTCATAATGCGCCCCGACGATGACGATCTCGTCCGGTTGAGTCGTTCCCAGTAACTCCACTTCCAGATTAACGCAGGTGGTGCCCTCCACGTCGTATTCTTGGCGTTGCACGGTGAAGCCAGCGGATGCCCATTCGGCTTCGAGGTAATCAACGGTCTGAGCCAACTCGCGGGGCCGGCGTTGCACGTTTCGTTCGCCAATTTCTTCGGCCAGATGCGTGACATGGCGGCGGAGCTCGGAAGCGAGTTCCAAGAGTCGATCATCTGCCAGCGGCAGAGCACCGCAGTAGCTTCTGCCAGGCATCAGAAGCATATTCCAACTTGCGGCGAGGCAATCTCGGAGTAGCCGCCACCGGCTCATCTTTCGTCGTGCAGCCATAATCAATCGTCCATGCCGGCTCTGCCAAAGGTTTCATCGACTTGCAACGCAGGGAGACGGGACGTGGAAGTTTCTCCTCCCGAGTCATCGCTGGCGATGTGAAGGTCGCAAGTCATTCGGCCTCCAATCCTCGCATAACGCTTCCGTCTGCTCCAGTCCCAACTCGTCGCCTCGGCTTGCAGGTCCGCCGGGCAGACGTATTTCTCCATGATGCGGCGGACCATCAATCGGATCTTGGCTCGGGCCGATTCGCAGACGGCCCAGTCGATCGTAGCACTTTTCTGCACGCTTCCGATGAGCTCGGCGGCGATCATACTGAGCTCATCGTTGCCCATCATGGAGTGGATGGTTTGAGTTGCCAGAATTTCTGATAGTTTGGGCCGTCTGACTTTGGCGTTGCCTCCGGGGGAAAGATTTGGATCGTCAGTGGTATCGGGAAGTCCGCGCCAATTATCGCCGCTTCTCCGGGCTTCAGATTTGGAAGGAAGGACGAAGCTGAGTCGTAGGTCATGCTCTGCATGACTTCAATCGTAGCTCATGCTCCGCATGACGCATCGCGGCCACGATTGGGACTAAACCCGGATTCCGTCATGCACAGCATGACCTACCGTGTAGAATCACGGGCATGCCTAACTATCGTCGGGCGTTTGTACCGGGCGGGTCGTGTTTCTTTACCGTCGTCGTGCATCGACGTCGTCGGTTGTTTGACGATGCGCGGGCGGTGGCCATCCTGGGCGACGCGTTCCGACGCTGTGTCAGGCGATGGCCGTTTACGGTGAATGCCATCGTGTTGTTGCCCGACCATTTACATGCGATTTGGTCGTTACCGCCGGGCGATAGCGAGTATCCCAAACGCTGGGGTTGGTTGAAGAAAGAGTTCACCAAGCAATGGTTGGAGATCGGCGGGAGCGATTACGTTGTGTCCGCCGGCCGCCAGCGTCAGCGGCGTCGTGGGATTTGGCAACCGCGGTATTGGGAGCATACGTTGGAAGACGAAGAGGATTTCGAGCGGCATTTCGATTACATTCATTGGAACCCCGTCAAGCACGGACATGTCCATTGTCCGCACGAGTGGGCGCATTCGAGTTTTCATCGGTATGTGCATTTGGGCGTGTATGAGCGCCATTGGGGATGTTTCACCCCGGGCATGCCCAAGCCGCCAGTTGATTTTCGGGCGATCGAAGACAAGACGGGAGAACCGTAGGGCACGCTCCGCATGCCGAAGTCGATGCCGAGCAATATCCAACGTCGGTGGAACCGTAGGGCACGCTCCGCGTGCCGGATACAGAGTTGAACAACACTGAGCGGTATTGCAGTCATCAATGGTAAGGCAACCCGCATTCCGTCATGCGGAGCATAACCTACTTCACTTCACTGACGGAGTTCAAATGCATCCCAACCCAAGCCGCCGTGTTGCACGCCCGTTACATGAACGATGCCATTATGAAAGACGTAGCCAATCACGTAGGGGAATTGATGCATTGCCTTCAGTCGGGTGCGTCCGAAAGCAATTGCAACTGCCTCAGGATGTCTGGAAATCAAGTCGAAGTTGCGGAGCAATTCATCGCGAAAATGATCGCAAGCCCTTTCGCCCTTGTCTGCGTAGTCGTCGCGTGCTGCGCGGATGTCTTGCTTGGCAGCCGGTTCGATGATGACGCGCACTGTGCTCACTGGCCGAACAGTTCCTCGCGTACCTGTTCCCAAGACTCCCCCTGGTCCGAATTGGCAGAAAAGGCCTCTTCGCGGCGAAGAAATACGGCCTTCAGTTCGTCAGAAATCGGTGGTGCC
This sequence comes from Pirellulaceae bacterium, assembly GCA_041746275.1. GTDB lineage: Bacteria > Planctomycetota > Planctomycetia > Pirellulales > Pirellulaceae. Next base: position 8,822 of record JBGTHH010000784.1, read on the forward strand.
CCTTCGCTGGCTAATCGATCGAGAACTGAATTGGCGATGGCGAACTGAATCTCTTTAGGAAGCGCTTCAATCGTCGCTAGAAGTTCTTTGTGGGTCATCGTCCGCTCCTTTTTCGTTTCATTCCATTCTATATGCTCGAGCCAACCGCGTGAAGCTTTGTTTCTACCAACAAGCCGCAGGGAGAAGCGTAGGGCATGCTCCGCGTGCCGGAATCGATGCCGAGCAGCATCCAAACTCGGTAGTTGCAAATGAACAGCACCGGCGGCGAACCATCGCACATTATGTCATGCGGAGCATGACCTACGTCACTCAACAGCGATGTCTTGGCCGGATTCCTGTTTTGGAGGAAGTGGTTCTACGACATCGACAACCGCGCCGCTCAGGAAACTGGCTACCTGTTCGAGCCGATCATCGCTCACGCCATCGGCGGCACTCCCGCGCCGGCCAGGAAGAGTCCGGTCAAACGTCAGAGCGATCGAAGCAAAGGTCGGCAGGTCGATTGTCTGCTCGACGACCGCGCCTACGAGTTCAAGATTCGCGTCACGATCGCCGCTTCGGGACAAGGCCGCTGGCAAGAAGAACTCGACTTCCCCGCCGACTGCCGAGCCAGCGGTTTCACTCCGGTCCTCGTCTGCTTGGACAGCACTCCAAACGCTAAGCTCGATGCGCTGATTCGAGCCTTCCTCGCTCATCAAGGTGAAGTCTTCATCGGCGAGGCTGCTTGGCAACATCTCGATTCCGTTGCGGGAAATACAATGGCAGTGTTCTTGGAGCGTTATGTCCGCACGCCTCTTCAAAGCCTGCTCAACGAAGCCCCGACCATCCCACCACCGCTCGCCGCCCACTGGAACGACACCAGCATCGAGATTCAAGTCGGCAACGCCAAGTTTCAGATCCCACGCCACGAGCCAGCCTGTGACGAAACCGCATCCGATGAGCTGCCAGACGACGCGGCCGAAGATGTCACGGAGATCTGAGTCGAACGCAGCACAAACGTCGGTGGTTCGGCAGTGGTGATGAGTTCGTTGTAGGCATATACGCAGATTCGGCGGCTCATGCCGTCGATCATTGGGCTTCGATTGTAACATCGTCGTCGCGGTGTCCATGTCGTGGTTCGCTCCGCGATCCAACGTTTGATCGCGGAACGATCAACGACTTTATGCTCGACGCCCGCCCATCGCTACCATAAACATCGCGTCAACGATCGACCTTTGCCAATTCCTCGCCAATGCCAAGATAGCCGACTCGTTCCATTCGATCGATCAGGTCCAAGCACCGCGTTTTGATGGCGTCTTCACTTGTTTGTTCGTACTGACGCACAACGAGCGTTGAAAGGTCGTGTGCGACCATTGAGCCGTGGTAAGCGATATGCGTTCCTTCTTCGCCGAGGAATTCGAGGATTCGCTCTGCCGCGCGGCAAATGATCTGCGGAAGTTCGACGTTTGATTCTTTGAGAGCGTGAAGCAGGCGGTCTGTCTCATTCTCGAAACAGCGGCTCTCGATATAGCGTGCGATGAAGTCTTTCAATTGCAGAAGCCTTTCGCCCGACACGTTGAAGAACGCGCTAGACACTTCTTGTCGAACCGCTTCAGACTCGTCGGCGAAGAACTCTTCTAATCGGTCCGCACATTCGTTTCCAACGACTTCGTCTGAAAGGTTTCTCGCGTATACATCGGCAGCCGCCTTACGCATGGTTTCGCTGCCGGTACGAATGTCAGTCACATCGTCTCCCACCTCGACATTCTCAAGTTCGGCCAAGGTGATCCGTCGTGCGGCATTCTCAACAGCTTTGGGATTACCGGATTTCAGCGCGAACTGAAGTAGTTCCCGAAGCTGAACGTAGTGAGTGTAAATCGCATAGCGGATGAAGTGATCGAAAGGGTGCGTCGCACAGATTGCTTCACATCGGCCGCAAGCTTTCAGAAACAGTTCAATGGCTAAATCACAAGCGAAATCAAGCAGTGGCAGAAACGCGTCGATTGCACACGTCCGTACCGAAACGATTGGGTCTTCCGACAAGGCAATCAACGTGGGGCGAAGTGTGTCGAACCGGGTGTGGTCACCGTACAGTAGTGCTGACAAGGTTTGGGACGCCTGCCCGCGAATACAATTGATACCGTGGAAGTATGGATCGCCGTCGTGGTAATGTTGCCCGTTCTTTGACTCTTGCCAAATGTCCGTTTGCGGGTCGGGATCGCTGGTGGCGTAGTAAGACGCGATCTCCAGAACTTGTCGAGGTAGCCATCGGTCAGCCAAACGACTTATGCAACCCACAATAGCAGCGCCACACGGTCGGTTCGGCAATTCGTGAAGGCGTTCAATGACGCTCAAGAAGGTTTCTGTTGAAATGGCAGATGTTAGCTTCTCGTCAGCTTCCTTCTCGTCCTTACCGAGACTCGTGTGGCGGCTGCATAGTCCGTTAAGGATGGCCGAGAAGTACATCGGATCGACATCGTCGGGCATTCTCGCAACCAATGCGGCGAACCGCTTTCGTTCTTTCCGAGCACACTCCGCCAACAAGTGGGAAAGCTCACCGGGACCTCCTCGGAAACGGTCGGTGGTACCGTCATACTTTTTCATGGCGAGAATCCACTGGCGATCCGTCATCTTTTCAGCAATAGCTTGCTCAATTGGCGGTCCTACCCCTCTTGCAAGACGGGTGTAGTCTCGCCACGGCGCTGGTTTATGCGGCCATTCGCGTGATGGGTTTGGTATTTCGGTCGTAAGTTCGAAGCGAGACGGCGTTTTGCTTCAGGCTGTCACCATAGGTCGACTCCCAGGTACCGCTGAGTAAGA
>JBGTHH010000785.1:0-2565 GCA_041746275.1 Pirellulaceae bacterium
GATCAGCGCCGCGACAATGCCGAGCCCTAATAGCAAAAAGAGGATCACGACCAGGACGATCACAATTTTGGAGGTGCGGTACTGAATATGAGGTGTGGCGAGGATGATTTGCTGGTAGCGTTCGGAGAAAATGACGTTCGCCTTCTGTGACAAGAGCAAATACAGGAAGTAAGCGCAGATGAGCGTGCCAATCGGGAAGCCGATCAAACCCAGGACGGAAAACGCCACCGCGACATACCGCGCCCACGTCCGTAGTTTCCGCAAACCAATTGCTGTGGCTCCCTGAACGAGCCCCACCGCCAGATAGACAACGCCGAGCACGACCAGGACGATCCCCGCACCAGCCTCCTCACCGCCGGACACGGCAGTGGCCATTCCGCCGATCATCATGAACAGGCTGATCGGCACGATGAAGATCGCCCCGAGTATATACAACGTGCCAATCGATTTGACGGACGCTTCGTGTTTCAAATGGGCTTTACGGATCGACTCGGCTTCAGAATCCACGACTTCGTGGGCCGGGGCATAGTTCGGCGAGGCGTAGGGGTTGTCGCTCATGGTGATACCTGAATTTCCCTGGAGCTAGAGGGCTCAACGCGGCTACGGAACGAGGGGCCGCTGTCGCGAGTCGCGGAGATTGTAAACCAAGCGACAGGGTACTGAATAGCTAGCTTCACTCCGAGGCTGTGAAAAATGGGACTGGCTCCGAGCGGATGTCGGTGTTTTGCAAAGATTTCGCGTAGCTGCGAGGTGCCTGTCCCAATTTTTTCACAGCCTCTCCGGGAGATCAGATTTTTGCCCTGTGCTGTCCAAAGCCAAGCTCGTCGTGCGTATGTCGGCGAAGTGAACTTTGGGGTTCTCGCGTTGGGCGTATTCGGCTTCCCAGCGAGTCTGAAAGAGAACCGCCAGATGACCGTACTGGTCGGTGACCTTGCGAGCGGAATACGGCAACTTCAGATTGCGAAACTGTTCGGCATCGACGTCGACCCAGCGCGCCAAAGTGAATGGGAGTCGGTGGATATCGGCCAACGTGTTGTATTCGCTTTCCAAACGGAATTTCACCACGTCGAATTGCAATTCTCCCACGGCGGCCAGGATCGACTCGCGTTGCGCGGCTTGTGGATCGGCGAACATCTGAATCGCGCCTTCCTCCAGCAATTGCGTCAAACCACGCTCGAATTGCTTGCGTCGTGCCGTATCGCGACATCGAAAGACCGCGAAGTGCTCGGGCGAGAACTGGGGCAACGGCTCGAAATTCACCGGCGGCCCTTCACAGATCGTATCGCCCAAAAGGAATTCGCCCGGATTCACCAAGCCGATGATGTCACCGGGAAACGCTTCGTCCATCGTTTCGCGATCCTGGCCAAACACGCGATGCGCGCGGCGCAGTTTGATTTTCCTGCCGGAACGGGAATGCAGCACTTCCATCTCGCGTTGGAAACGTCCGGAACAGACGCGCACAAAGGCGACACGATCGCGATGACGTGGATCGAGGTTCGCTTGAATCTTGAAAACGAACCCCGCAAACTCGGGCCGCGCGGCCTCGATCGGTCCCAGGTCGCTCTCCCGACTCGTCGGCGGCGGGCACAGCGCGAGAAACCCACGAAGAAAATGTTCGACCCCATAATTCGTCAACGCGCTGCCGAAGTAGACCGGCGAAGTGCGCCCGTCCAGGAACTTGTCGCGGTCAAATGCGGCTCCCGCTCCGGCCAGCAACTCGACTTCCTCTCGCGTCCGGGCCACTAACTGTTCGTCGATACCGGGTTCGTCCAACGACGCCAATGGCACCGAGCGATATGGAATGCGATGATCGTTGTCGCGGGCGTCGAACAGGTGCGCTGACTGGGTCGGCATGTCGACGATGCCGCGGAAGTCCTGCCCGGTTCCCAAGGGCCAGTTTTGAGGGACGACTTCGACCCCGAGTTTCGCCTCAATCTCGTCCAGGATCGCCAGCGGGGATTGGCCCGGCCGATCGGTTTTGTTGACGAACGTCAGCACGGGAATGCGCCGCAAGGCGCAGACGCGAAACAACTTTTCGGTTTGCGTTTCGACGCCTTTGGCCAAGTCGATGACCATCACGGCCGAGTCCGCAGCCATCAGCGTGCGGTAAGTGTCTTCACTGAAGTCATGGTGGCCCGGCGTATCGAGCAGGTTGACCCGATGTCCCTCGAACTCGAAGGTCAGCACCGTCGAACTGACCGAGATGCCACGCTGCTTTTCAAGTTCCATCCAGTCCGACGTCGCGGCCCGCTGCGACTTCCGACCGCGCACCGCACCGGCTACCTCCATACAGCCGCCAAACAACAGCAGCTTTTCGGTTAACGTCGTTTTCCCCGCGTCAGGATGGGAAATAATGGCGAACGTACGTCGCCGCATTACTTCCTGTTGGATCAAGGGATCGATATCGTAGAGGCTGAGTTTCATCGCGTGGGAAAGCACCCGGTCAGGCAAAGCGAACTGAAATGGGTGCGGTGCCCGCTTGATCCAACAATCAGCCTTGCACGATAGCGAACAAAGCTCGGCCACACAAGGCGTTTGCCCCCGTCGTGCGAATCCGCAGCGTCA
>JBGTHH010000786.1:0-2754 GCA_041746275.1 Pirellulaceae bacterium
ACGCTGGAGGAGGCCGACAAACTGGTTGTGGGCGACTTAGTCTTGCAACGCCAAGCGGACGTTCCGCCAGCCGACATCCCCGAGCGCTGGAAGGGTTTGATTGGCGAATACGGTTGGGATCACAATACGTTGTACATTCTCGAAGACGCGGGCCAGTTGGTGGCCTTGATCGAGTGGTTCTATTACTACCCGTTGAAGGAAGTCAGCGAGAACGTTTTCGAGTTTCCCGACTACGGTTTGTATCACGGCGAGGGATTGAAGTTCACTCGCGATACCAACGGCCACGCCACCGAGGTGATTGCAGCCGAGGTGAAGTTTGTTCGTCGTGAGGTCGGCACGCAGGATGGGGACACGTTCAAGATCACACCTGTCAAGCCGATCGATGACCTGCGCGCAGGCGCACTCGCCGCATCGCCGCCGCCTGAATCGGGCGACTTCCGCGAGGCCGAGTTGGTCGACGTGACGTCCCTGGACTCCACGATCAAGCTCGACATCCGCTACGCCTCGACCAATAACTTCACGGGCGCGGTGTTTTATCGGCAATCGCGAGCCTTCTTGCAACGCCCAGCGGCAGAGGCGGTCGTGCGAACACATCAGCGACTGCGGGAACAGGGTATCGGGTTGCTGATTCATGACGCGTACCGACCGTGGCACGTGACCAAAATGTTTTGGGACGCTACGCCAGACGAGCTGAAGGATTTTGTGGCGAATCCGGTGAACGGTTCGCGCCACAATCGCGGCTGTGCGGTGGACCTGACGTTGTACGACCTCGCGTCGGGGGAACCAATTCCCATGGTCGCCGGCTACGACGAATTCTCGCCGCGTTCCTTTCCCATGTATCCCGGCGGCACCTCGCGACAGCGCTGGTATCGCGAACGACTGCGTCGGGCGATGGAAGCCGAAGGCTTTACCATTTACGAGTTCGAGTGGTGGCACTTCGACTACGAAGATTGGCGGCAATACCGAATTGGGAACGTCACCTTTGAGGAAATCTCGCCGTAGATGTCATCTCCCGGGTTAGACTTGAATCAACGAACGGAGGATCGCCATGCTCAAATCGATAAAGGGTATCTGTCGCAATGGTCGAGTGGAACTGCTGGAGCCGCTTCCGGAAGGGTCTGATGGACAGGTCATCGTGACGTTTCTAGCGTCCGATCCGGTTCGGCTGGCAGATCGAGGAATTGACGAGCAGCAGGCGGCTGATTTACGTCGTCGACTGGCGACCTTCGCCGAAGATTGGGACCGCCCGGACATGGACTCCTACGATGAAGTTTAATCGCGGCGACGTCGTCCTGGTGTTCTTTCCAGATTCGAACCTGCGCCCAGCCAAACGGTTATACTGTCGACAATGGAGCGTCGAGCTTGTATGGGTGACATTCCAATCCGTAGATGGATGACGACGATGAACAGAACTCTCGTACTGCTGTGCATGATGGCGTGTTGTCAGTTTGTGAATGCCGACGAGCCGAGCGACGTGACGCCATCACCGGACATCGCGTTGTCGCGCGAGTCGGTGCGGGCGGCGATCGAAAAGGCGATTCCGGTGTTGCAGCAAGGAGCCACGGTGTCGGCCGACGAACGCACGTGCTTTACTTGTCATAATCAGGCGCTGCCCGTGTTTGTGTTGGCGGAGGTCGTCAAGCACGATTTCAAGATCGATCGCGACGTCCTGCAACGGCAGCTTCAACATACGTGGGAACATCTGAATCGTGGCCAGAGCGGCTATCAGTCAGGCCAGGGACAAGGCGGGCAGGTGATGACGGCGGGTTACGCTCTCTGGGCATTGGAGATGGGCGCGTGGCCGGCCGACGAAACCACGGCCGCCGTTGCTCACTATCTGGTCGAATACCAACGAGACCCACAGCGGTGGGTGGGCAATGGGAGCAAGCGACCACCGTCCTCGGGAAGTGGCTTCACGACCACGTACTTGGCCCTGCGAGCCTTGTCGCATTACGGCACCGACGAGCAACAAGAACGCATCCAGGCTCGGCGCGAGGCGGCGGCCAAATGGGTTCTCGAAACCCAACCGCAAGATACGGAGGACCGCGTCTTTCGGTTGCGATCGCTGCCGTACATCGAGGCCGATCCGGCCGTGATCCAGCAGGCCGTCGATGACTTACTGGCTAAGCAAGGCGAACATGGTGGTTGGTCGCAAACGGACGCGATGCAACCCGACGCCTATGCCACGGGCACGGTGCTCACCGCGCTACGGGAAGCCGGTCAGTTGCCGAGCGATCATCCAGCGGTCGTCGCGGGGTGCCGCTATTTACTCGATTCGCAATTAGAAGATGGATCGTGGCACGTTGTCACCCGCGCGTCGCCGATTCAAACGTACTACGAGTCGGGTTTTCCGCACGATGTGGATCAGTTCATTTCCATCACCGCCACCGGCTGGGCAACCTTGGCGCTGGCCCACACGCTTGGCACAGCTCCTGGGGAATGACGCACAAATCCGTCCGCCTGCGGCGAGCGATTAAACAAGAGCTATTTGTCAATTTCGTCGATCAGAACGCATCACAGTGGTGCCTTCAAAATAACTAACTAGCATCTCATCGAATGAGGAGTACAAGTCATGTTGCGGATTTTCTGGAGTCTGGCTGTCTTGGCCGTTATCGCCCTGGCGGGGCCACAGCGAGCGAGCGCGGAAGAGGGTTGGAAGGATTTGTTTGATGGCCAATCGCTCGCGGGCTGGGTGCAAAAGAATGGAACCGCGAAGTACACCGTGGTCGATGGCACGATTCGTGGCGTGACGAA
>JBGTHH010000787.1:0-2596 GCA_041746275.1 Pirellulaceae bacterium
ATTCTGCAAGCTGACACGTTCGATCTGGTGCTCATGGATATCCAAATGCCCGAGATGGACGGCCTGGAGGCCACCAAGTGTATTCGCCAACGCGAACGCACAACGGGCGAACACGTGCCGATCATCGCTATGACCGCCCACGCCATGAAGGGAGATCGGGAGGTGTGTCTCGCGGCGGGCATGGATGGTTATATCGCGAAACCCATTCGCGCCATCTCCATGTTCGAGATCATCACGGACGTTCTTGCTCGCTGCCGTGAGCAGTATCCGCTCGCCCCTCCCCTTCATCCCGACGACACCACACACTCCACCGAATCGGCTCGGACCGGCATTGTTTCGCCTGCCGTTCCCGATACGGATGAACGAACACCACCCTCGGTGGCCAACCAGGATACCGTTTATGAAGATTGATCGCATCGAGTTGTTTCATGTGGCCATGCCGTTGCTCTATCCTTGGCGCACGGCCTATGGTGAGGACGCGTCGATTCATTCAGTATTGTGTCGGATGACGAGCGGTTCGGTGGACGCTTGGGGAGAAAGTTCCCCGCTGGCCGCACCGTGCTACAGTCCCGAATGGGCGGGTGGCGTCTTCGTCACAGCCCGCGATTGGCTCGCTCCGGCGATCATCGGTCGTGACGTGCAAAGTGGTGGGCAGCTTCAGGACCTGCTGGCCGTGTATAAGGGCAATAGCTTCGCGAAAGGACTACTCGATACGGCCTGGTGGAGTCTGCAGAGCAAGCTCACGGGACGGCCGTTACACGAATTGCTCGGGGCCACTCGCTCCGAGGTCGCCGTGGGAGCGGACTTCGGTGTGATGGACACGGTGGACGAGTTGCTTGTCGCCATTGGCTCCGCCGTCGAGTCGCGATTCACTCGGATTAAACTCAAATTCCGCCCCGGTTGGGATCTCGACATGCTCCGTGCCGTGCGACGCCAGTATCCCGATCACACGTTCCACGTGGACTGCAACAGTGGTTACGCGATTTCCGATGTCGATGTGTTCCGAGCGGTGGACGAGTTTTCTCTCGCCATGATCGAACAGCCGCTCGCCCACGATGACGTTTACCATCACGCGCAACTTCAAGCGCGCATCAAGACACCCATCTGTTTGGACGAATCGATCACGAATCTCCGCCGCGCGCAACTCGCGATCGAATTGTCGAGCTGTCGCTACATCAACATCAAGCCCGGTCGCGTCGGTGGCTTGACAGTCGCCGTGGCCATCCACGATCTCTGTCGCGACGCGGGGATTCCTTGTTGGGTGGGCGGCATGTTGGAGAGTTCGACGGGCAGCGCCCATTGCACGGCTTTGGCGATGCTGGACAACTTCACGTACCCGGCCGACATTTTTCCGACCAGCCGCTTCTATGCGGAGGATCTCTCGGACCCACCGCTGGAATTGCATCGCACGGCTGCCAACGAACCTGCGGTGCGCGCCTTCGAGCAATTGCCGGAACCCGTTCCAAGCCGACTGCAGAAGCTCACACAGCAGCAGGCCAGCGTCAGCGCGCGCTGAGACTGTCTGAAAAGGGGGCAGACCCTCTCCGGCGAGTCAAACAATTCAGTGAAATCGACTCGCCTCCAAAGGGTCAGACCCCTTTCCGAACAGGCTCTGAGCTCACCACGAGTGAACACGACGCGGTTATTCGACCGTTTCCAATTCGTGTTGATAGCGCTCGATCGCCTCGGCGGGACTCAGATTAAACAAGGCTCGGCCATCGGCTTGCCATTGGGGTCCATCGAGACGGAAGACCACCGTCGCCGCGCGTAGATTGCCGACGGCCTCGACATGTTCCATCTCACCGCCCTCGATCGCTTCAAAGCTGATCGTCACCCCGACCAAAGCGCGATAGTGACCGGAATGGCGATCGCGCGCGAAGTATACGGCGTTGTCAAAATCGCAGTCCAACCAACGCAATCCACGGGGTTTGCCACTCGCTTCGGCTTGACTGAGAAACGCGGCCTCAAGCCATTCGCGCCGCCGAATAAACGTCGTGCGAGCCTGCTCAAACGAAGTCGCCTGCTGACGACGAAGTCGCCAGACGAGCAATCCGCCAACCACCGCGCTCACAATCAACCCGATCCCCAACCACCATCCCGGCGACATGTTCGTTTGCTCCGTGCGGATCGCCCGCGGGATCCGAGCCGCGTGTAAATTCACTTGCCCAAGATCATTCAACTTCCAACAAATAACCAAACACCTAGCATCCCCATTCTATCCGTGCGATTCGTCCGGCAGCAACTGAATTGTGGGTGGCCGGGATCGTTGGTGTGAGCGTCTCGAAAGTAGGAGGGAAATCGGGACCCATGAAAGATCGTTGACAACAGGGGGGAATCGTATGTCTCGGCCGTCGTTGACGCAAGGTTAGAGATCGCCCAGCAAGGCCGCGAGGTCCGGGTCCATGCCGTCTCCGCCGGGTGCTGGCGGTGTCGAGTCGCCTCCCAAACTGGCCAGGAGTGCATCGAGATCATCGTCAGTCTGCGAAGGAGCGGGCGAAGGCTGGGCGGGCGCGGAACTCGCGGCCGGGGCTGCCGGAGCGGGAGCCGGAGCGGGAGCGTCGAGACTAGCCAGCAACGCATCCAAGTCATCATTCGC
>JBGTHH010000788.1:0-3869 GCA_041746275.1 Pirellulaceae bacterium
AAGTTTTCAAAGAAGACGGCCGCGGCACCGATGGGCATGTCGAGCACATCCGCGATCGACTGGCCGCGATATTTCACTTGCAGCGTTTGACGATCGAATCGCGCTCCCTGACACTCGTTGCAGGTGACAAACAGATCCGGCAAGAAGTTCATCTCCAACTTCTTCACACCGTGCCCCTGGCATTCCTCGCATCGCCCGGTCTTGGCATTGAAGCTAAAGCGATTGGCTCGAAAGCCCCGTTGCTTGGCATCGCGAGTATTCGCGAAGACCTTGCGAACTTCGTCGAACAAACCGGTGTACGTCGCCGCGTTGCTGCGGGGCGTGCGGCCTATCGGCGATTGATCGATCGGAATCACTTTGTCGATCTGGCTGGCACCACGCAGGCTCGCATATGGCCCCGCCTTCGGAGCCAAGCCGCCCAAGCGGGAGATCAAGGCCCGAGCCAGCGTTTCGTTGATCAACGAACTCTTGCCGGAACCACTCACGCCGGTCACGCACACGAAGCAGCCCAGCGGGAAGGTGGCGTCAACGTGTTTCAGGTTATTCATGCTGCAACCTTCGAGCACCAAGGAGCGCGATTTCACCGGACGGCGGCGCGTGGTTGGAACGACAATCTGGTCGAGACCGGACAAATACCTTCCCGTCACCGACAGCGGGTTCGCACAAACTTCCGTTGGCGTTCCCTCCGCCACAATCCGGCCTCCCTCGGTGCCCGCGCCAGGACCGACGTCGATGACCCAGTCCGCCTCGCGCATCATCGCTTCGTCATGCTCGACGACCAGCACGGTGTTGCCTTGTTGTTGCAGATCGCGGAGCGCATCAATCAGTCGTTGATTGTCGCGTTGGTGCAGCCCGATCGAGGGCTCGTCCAAGACATAGCAGACGCCGACCAGTCCGGAACCAATACTCGTGGCCAGTCGAACTCGTTGCAGCTCGCCTCCACTCAACGTGTCCGCGGCGCGTCCCAGCGTCAGGTAGTCGACGCCCACCTTCAGGAGAAAATCCAGACGATGGCGAATCTCCACCAATAACGGCTCGGCAATGGGACGCTCCCGCGCGGGGAAACTGAGCGAATCAAAGAATTCCTTCGCCCGGGCCACGGACCGTTGCGTGATGTCGTGCATGGTCTGGCCCGCGAGTCGTACGCCACAAGCCTCGCGCCGCAATCGCGCGCCACCACACGCGCGACAAGTGACCTGGCCGCGAAACGTCGCGAGTTGCTCGCGTCGCGATTCGCGAGTGGCCGTGGCGTATTCCTTTTCGAGCATCAGCAACACACCCAGGAACTTCGGGCGCGCCTGGCCATACAGCAGATGCTCGCGAGCCGATGCGGACCATTGGGCCAAGGGAGTCTCCCAGGTGAGTTGATGTGCGGACAGCACCTTGTCCAGTTCACTGCGGATCTTTTTGGTCGCCGCCGCCGTCAATCCCTTCCACGGTACAATCGCTCCCTCCGCGAGCGAGCGATCCTCGTGGGGCAGGAGCAACTCCGGATCGAACTCTTCGCGCACACCCAAGCCATCGCATTCGGGACAAGCACCGTACGGACTGTTGAAGCTGAACGTCCGCGGCTCCATCTCCTCAAAACTCACATTGCACGTGGGGCAGGCATACACCGTGCTGTACAGTTCGTCACGCCAGCCATGATTTTCCGCTTCGTCGGTATGGTAGCAGACAGCCATCAGGCCGCTGCCCAAACGTATCGCCATCTGAATTGATTCGGCCAGTCGGGCGTCGATCCCGGGCCGCAGAACGATTCGATCGATCACCGCATCGATCTGATGGGCGCGGCGCGAGTCCAGTTCGGGGATCTGTTCCACTTCGTGAACTTCGCCGTTCACGCGGGCGCGAACCAACCCCGCTTTGCGAATCTGGAGGAAGACATCTTGGTGCTGCCCGCGTCGGCCTCGAACAATCGGCGCGAGCAACATGGCCTTGGTCCCCTCGGGCAACTCCAGCAACCGCTCTTGAATCTGCTGGGGAGTCTGTTGCTGGATCGGCGTGCCGCAATCCGGACAGTGCGGTACGCCCAGCCGAGCCATCATCAGTCGCAGATAGTCGTAGATCTCCGTCACCGTGGCCACAGTGCTGCGGGGATTCTGGTTGCCGGGGCGCTGGTCAATGCACAACGTCGGCTGCAGACCTTCAATCAAGTCGACATCCGGGCGTTCCATCTGGTGCAGGAATTGTCGGGCATAGATCGACAGGCTTTCGATGAACTGCCGCTGCCCTTCGGCGAACAGCGTGTCGAAAGCCAAGCTGCTCTTGCCCGATCCGCTCGGCCCCGTCAGCACGACCAGGCGATCATGGGGTATATCGAGGCTGACGTTTTTCAGATTATGAACGCGGGCTCCTCGAATGCGAATCTCCGCCTGGGATCCAGCACACGTTTCCGTCAGGTCGGCCGACCGAGGACTTGTTGACATCAGGGCTCACTGGCTAGGATTTTGGACAGGTGCGAATCCATCACCCTAGCAAAGGGGGCAAGTTGATACAACCTTGCGGCCCAAGTCCCGTGCGGGTGAGGTTCACGCCCGTGAGATCCAAGATTCATGCGAAATAATCAACCGGATTTGCTGCCGGGGTTGCAGACATTCGAGCAGCGGGAAGCCTTGCTGTTAGCTCCGTATGCCATGCGCAGCCTCGATTCCGCCGGACGCAAATATCCGGAACCCGAACATCCCTATCGAGGCCCGTTTCAGCGCGATCGCGATCGCATCCTGCATTGTTCGGCCTATCGTCGGCTCAGTGGTAAGATGCAGGTCTTCACCGGGGAAATGGGGGACTATCATCGGACTCGCTTAACCCACACGCATGAAGTGGCCTCGATCGCGCGGACGATTGGCCGAGCCTTGCAACTCAACGAGGATCTCGTCGAGGCTCTGGCGCTGTTTCACGATATTGGGCATCCGCCGTTCGGTCATGCCGGAGAAGATGCCCTGAACGAATGTTTGCAAGACGAAGGTGGTTTTTCGCATAACGAGCATGCGCTGACCATCGCCGAAGAACTCGACGTGCGCTATCACAGCTTTCCTGGGCTGAATCTGACGCGAGAGGTCTTGGATGGGCAGAGCGTGCGGGCGGACAAACGGAATTCGCAGCTACAGCCCTTACTGGAAGTGCAGGTCGTGGATGCGGCCGACAGTATTACTTACGACGCTCACGATACGGACGACTCTGTCAAACTGGGACTCTTGAGTTTAGAGGAGCTCGCCGAAATCACCTTGGTTCGCAATCTTCTGGAGCGCGTGCATCAACGTTCTTCCGAGCGATCGCCTCAATTGCTGCGGTTGTCGCTGGTCCATGAGTTGATCGACTACCAAGTGAGCGACGTCTTTCGCCATTGCGGCGAGTTTCTGGCCACGGCCGGCTTTCAGAGCTCTCAAGCGGCTCGCTCCGCGGCGTTTCGCATCGGGCCGAGTGACGAGGTGGCCGCACAGAAGAAAGAGCTGGAAAGCTTTTTGTACGATCGAGTTTACCGGCATCCGCAGATTATCGGCGTGCGTCAACAAGCCCAGGCGCGGGTGCGGCGGATGTTTGAAGGTTACCTGCGGCAACCGGAACTGTTACCGAAGCGATTTCGTCAGCGCAGCCAACATGTGGGATTGCCGCGCAGCATCGGCGAGTACATAGCCGGCATGACCGATCGCTATTGTAACGAGCAATTCGAGGCTCACTTTTCTTAGTTCGAGCGCGACAGCGCTAAGCCGATCTCCGCATAACGAACCATCGGTTCGAAGAGGAGCGTGCGTCTTTTCGCATGTTTTCTCGGCATTCGCTGGCGACCAGCACGTCATAATCGCCAGGGCTTGGTGGTTCACCAGAAGGAAGTTTACTTGTGGACACTTAGGTCACTTCGTCGGTTATAG
>JBGTHH010000789.1:0-1593 GCA_041746275.1 Pirellulaceae bacterium
GGTCAACAAGTTCAATGCCTGCGCCTCGAACTTATCGACCGCGTCCACGACGCCCGAATGATCGATGTCGCGGCGTAAGCGATCCAGCGAGGTCTTCAGATCTAATTGGGATCGCAGTCGTCCGCGTCGGTCGTCGGCCAGTCCAATGTTGGGAACGACGAAGTTCGGCTGATTGGGATCGCCGGTTACGGTGAAGGCTTCGTAGGCCGGTCCCAAGTAGGTCGAACCGGCAATCGTGAAGCTGTCGTAGCGGTCCACGGGATTCACCGCGACATAGTTGGGAATCTTGCGAGTCGGGTCGTAACGCAGATAATTGGCGATCGTCATCCAGTCGGGATAGACCGGCTTTACTTTGTCTTGAGGATCGGGGTCGCCCGCGAGCACTTGCAGGGATCCCGCCGGGTGTCCACCTCCCGAATGCGCCACCGATCGCAACAAAGCGAAGCGGTCCGCGACGCGTGACAACTGGGGCAACAATTCGGAAATCCGTATCCCAGCGACATTCGTGTCGATCGGCGAAAACGGGCCACGAAACTCCGAAGTCGCGTCGGGTTTGGGATCAAACGTATCGAGATGGCTCTGCCCGCCTCGCAGCCAAACGAGAATCACCGCCGTCTTCTCCGGATTGACCGTAGCCGCCCGCGCTCTCAAACTGTACAAGTCAGCCAAGGTGAGGCCGGTGAACCCGGTCAAGCCCGCGCGGAGGAACTCGCGCCGGTGGACACTCGCAATGGAAGCAGATCGATGAGCTGGCATTAGTTCATTTCATTCGTGAGACGACGGGCCGGAAGAACGAATCCATGTTGCTTGATCTTACGTGTGGCGGGCTTTAGGCACAAGCAGAATCAGCGAGTGACCGACTGTGCCAGTCGCCGATTCGCGTTTTGTCTACCACGGATAAGTCGTTATTACCAAAACGGTTAGCCGGATTACGCATTGGGGACGACATGAGCCGATTCTGCCGACGTTGCGATCAGAGCTTTGTCGTCAAGACGCAGCAAGCCTTGTGCCCGCAGTGTGGCAGTTCGCTCGAAGCTTCGCCCAGCGATGCGACGGTGGTGTTGGATACGGTCACCTTTGATCCCGCCCTGGGAGCGCCCACCGAGGATGAGTCCGCGCACGATTTGGTGGGAAGACAACTGGCGCAGTATCAGATTGAGCGGTTTCTGGGCCAAGGCGGCATGGCACGAGTCTATTTGGCTAGGCACCTGACCTTGGAACGCCCCTGTGCGATCAAGGTGATGCGACCGTCGACGATCGCTCAAGATGAACACGCCGTCTCCGCGTTTTTGGCCGAAGCCCGCTCGGCGGCGGCGCTGGTCCATCCGCACGTGGTGGTGCTGCACACCATCGGCCACGAGCACGGGCGACACTACATCGAAATGGAATACGTCGATGGCACCTCGCTGAGTCACTTGCTCGAACAACGCGGTAGACTCGAGCCTCTGGAGGCCACGCGTTTTTTGCTGCAAATCAGTTCGGCCCTGGCGGCGGCTCACGACCTGCACATGATCCATCGCGATGTCAAACCGGCTAACGTGATGGTCACCGCGGCGGGTAACGCGAAGCTCGCGGACTTTGGTCTGGCCAAGC
>JBGTHH010000790.1:0-4625 GCA_041746275.1 Pirellulaceae bacterium
CCACGGTTGCATCCGGCAAACTCTTGCGTTGCTGTGCCGTATTTCCTTTGCTGTGAAACAGCACGATCGGACGCGGCAAGTTTGCTATCCAACGCTCCGCCATTTGAGTGGCAGCCGTGTTGAGATGAGATGCGATGTCGATGCGAGTTTCGCAATACTCACTCCACAGGTCGCCCTTGTCACCGATGTTGGGCAACGGGGGCTGCGAGATGTTGTGTCCTAACTTGCTTCCTTCCCAGAAGCGCCCTTGTCCTTCGAACGTGCCTCCAGACGGATAACCCCAAGCATGTGCCGACAGCGCTCCTGATTCGATGACATTCGCACCGGCTGCGCGGAAGAGAACGGCTTTGTCGGGTGTACACTCGACTTCAACTTCGTACCCTCGTTTGATGTACAGCGGAATGAGGTGCGCGAAGTACACGCAATCGCCAAGCCCGTGATAAAAAGAAACGCTGATCTTCTGCTTACAAGCAGGGCGGTTGGGGCTCACTGTCGCCGGACTTTCTACGGACGTCGCACCTTGCATTGCGAGTTGCAACTCGTTTGTCGTCATGGAGGCTGCCTTTCTGTGACTTCCATTGGCTGCGTACTGATGAAGTCCACCTTGGTGATACAGTTCGATCCGCCGAATGACATCCTGCGGTGTGATCATGTCCATGCACTTCGGAATCCGCAGCTCGCCGGTGATTTGCACCGGCAGTTCGCAGACGTCTCGCCGATCTTTCGGGTCGCCGTCGCCGACCAGTTGGCAGCGAGATTTCCAACAGCCACCCTGGGCGCAGCAAGCGAGCATGCCATTGGTGCTGAGGTATTGATGGTTCGGATACGCTTCCCAATGCGCCGGCTCGCGTCCGCCCCCTATGACGACGCAGGGGCGGAGGCGCGGCTGACCCGGCTTGGTTTCCACCGCCGCCGCCAGATGCATCACGAGCGTCACCGGACAGAGCACGCCTTGGGCGTGGTACACCAGTCGAATCAGCTCCCGCAAATTCGTCTTGCCCACCAAGTCCACGACGCCGCTGAGCTGCGGATGCCAGTGTCCGGCTTCACCGCACTGCACGAACGTGAGGCGGTCTTTGAAGTGATCGACCACCGCTTGGAAACTGGCCGGATTCCACCACTTGGCCGTGAAATCGTACTTGCCGCCGGCCACCACGATCCAGAACCGCTCGGGCAAGCCGCCTTCGGCACCCGGCGGCGGTAATTGCTTCTCTTCTTCCGATAGGTGAATGTCGCCGTGGAACCGCGTCACGGGGATGCGGAGATCAAGCTGCTGTTCGAGGTACTGGACATAGCCATGGAGAAAGTGATACGGCCGCTCGTTGCTGTGGTGAATCAGCGGGTAGTGCATGTTAAGCGACGCCACCCCTGTGTCGCCTTCGCGCAGCAGCGTCAAATGAGGATTGTGTTGCCAGATAGCGTCCGCCGAAGTCCGCACGTCGGTTTGATAGCGGCCCGGATAGGCGGCGTGGAGATCACGCACGGCGGCCGACAACATGACGATGTCGCCAGGACTTTGGAACGACTTGAGAATGAGTCGTTGCATGGACCGTCGCTCGGAAGTGGATGGGGCGGAATGCACTCCTTGCGACTTCACCGACGAATCTTGGTCGGCGGCCTCCAAACGCGACGAACGTGCGACTGGTCAGGTATGGCACGCAATTGTTTCCAAATCCCAAGTGTCCGTCGATAGTCGATCGATAGTCGAGCGGTAGTCGATCGGTAGTCGATCGATAGTGGGTTGATAGTCGATCAGCCGCCTCTCTGCCCTCCTAGTTTGCCGAGCTTTGCTGTTTCAACTCGATTGATAGTCGATCGAAGTCGATTGAAGTCGATTGATTTTTTGGTCGCTCTGCGACACACACTTGCACAGCACTTCTGGTCGGCACTAAGCGTTGGAAGACGACTGTCTGTTCGTGGGTACCCAATACACCCGGTGCCCGTTACTGCAAGAAAAGTGAATGAGTGGTGGGACGAGACTGCGATTCAAGCGATACAGCGTTTGATTGAGTCGGGTGCGGCAATTCACACTCTTGCTCGGCGGCAATGGATTATCAATCTGTGCCACCCAGCCTTCCTCCTCAAATGCCGTCAGAATGAGTTCCTGATTCGACGACGGGACTTGAAACGTTTTCAGGACAAATCCGTCCACCGTCAGTTGACGAGACATCGCATTCCAAACTGGAGTCGAAGTGGCTCGTCGTTCGTCCGCATCCGGATGTGTATCGTGCCGAGTTTGCATCTGCGGTGTGTAGTTGAACTGCTCGGCGAATTCCCAACCGGCCTGAGTCATCGCGAAGCAACTGCGTTTGGAAAACCGAAGCGACAGAGTGCGACGGGTTGTCCGCCCGCGTTCCCCTGGCAAGGTGAGGTCCCAATAGTGCTCGATGTAGCCTTTGCAAAGTAACCACCGCAGTTCGCTATTCTTCAACCCGAGTTCGTGGAGACACTGCAACTCGACGCCAAATTCCGGTAATGGCCGTTCGGCATCGTGGGCCAAGACCCAAGCCCTGCCGAGATGTTCGATCCCGTCTCGAATTGTCGTTCCTAGAATCGCGCACGCTCGCTCATGAGACCGCGTTGATTCGCCCATAGCTCTGCCCTCTTCGTGCATGCCTACGGCCCCCACGAAACTGCCCACTTATTCACCCGAAAGGCGAGGGCATTCTCTACGATTTGGCGGTAATTTCGTCAATACGAAAATGCAGACAAACACCGAGGTTTTGGGAGTGAATGAAGTACATCTTTTAGCTTTCAACTTCCAGCACATCCGCTGTCATCGGACAACCTGACAAACAGTGAATTGGCAACCCGTTCGCTTGCCACAGCGTGGTTGCCGCCGAAAACCAGGCCCAATCAAAGCAGCACGATGACTTGCGACGCACAATCGACCAGTGTCATTAAAGTAGAAGTTGGCGTTTTGCTGCGTCAATTTCTCACAAGCAGCACCTCCGGTGCTTTCTTGTTCGTTTGCTTTCTTCCAGACAGGTGATGCCACATCCAAAGCGATTCCGGATAGGATTTGCGGACGAGCGGATGATCGTAGAAGCGGCAGACGATGCGAGCGTTTTGGAACTCTGCAAGCCGTTTTGCCAGTCGTGCCGTTTTGGCATCGTCGAACTTGTGCTTGTACTTGTCGCCAGGCCCCGGAAACGGTTGATCACAGTAGATGCCATGCTTCGGCACGTCCTTGCATTTTTCCAGGAACGCAAAGACGTCAAGCGTGCTGAATGTCGCTCGTCGGAGCGTTCGCCGCCAGTCGTTTAAGGACCGAATCGCGTTCTGGTAACGCTTCGCGGAATCGCCGCCCCCTGCCTCCCATCGGAGCGCAAGGCTCGCGTCGAGTTCGCGGTCGGTTCCGGCTTCACTGGCGCGTGCCATCCATACGGCTGTGAAGTAATGCTCCGCCCAATCCAGCATTAATTCGGCGCTCACCTGGTCTCTGGTTTCGTCGATACTCGCTTCGATGAGGCGACATTGGTCTTGAACCTCGTGGAGTTCGGTCGGATGCAATAGCTTGCGTCGAAGCTTGCGATAGAGCGCAGGACCGAGTGCGTCGTCCGCAGTGACTCTTGCCAGCGTGATGATGGCGTTATGAAGATCGTTCACGACGATCGTGCGGGCAGGAATGTGCGGGACTTCACACATTCCACCGGCGAAAGGGATGCCCACCCACTCGCAACGCTCAACATGTCGGCCAACTTCCGGACCGAGCATACGGTTGGAGCCAAACCACGGCGCAAGCGCCGTAATCATGCCTCGAAATTCTTCGACGGAGCGCCCTACACCAATCGAAACATCGTGGCCGGAGGGCTCAGTCGAAGACGGACTCTCGTCGAGAGTAAAGAGCAGTGGCTGACGCTTTGATCCCACGTCAATACTGTAGCGCGAATGCGACAATTCAGCACGAGGGTAATTCGTGCTACTACTCTCCGCTGCGTTTCGATTCTTCATCCTCCCGCAAAAAGTCGATGATCGCACTTCTGCAGAGAAAATCCCTGTACCGATCGGGATTGTCTCGCATGAAAGCTGGCAGCTCCACTCCCTGGCGCAATACGTCGCGATCTCCAGGTTCCAGTCGCTCCCAAACCCGCCGACAATGCGTGTCAAAGCAGTCATCCCTGGCCCTCTGTAGGTCGCGTTCATAGAGATCCCAGCACGACTTGCTTAGGTTCCGTAGCCGCGGGGCGAGGATGGAAAGTACCGAAGGTGCGGTCGCAGTGGCCATGGACCGGCGACGATACTGCGCGGTGCCTCATAACGCAACGATCTCGTCTTGACGGTGGCACACAAAACCTTGGCCGTTCGCAGCCGGATCTCTTTTCGTTACGTGTTTTGGCCAAGCACTGCCCGAAGCTTCGTCGAAATCGCCGTCACGTTGTAGTCGCCCTTGGCACGGAATCGAAGCATCGTCACCCCGACACTTGAAAGCAGTTCGTCGACAAATGCGTCTCGCTCCTGCCGGACTCCCCGGTCATGTGACTTATCATCGAGTTCGATCGCCAGTCGCACGGCAGACGAGCGAAGGTCGCAGATCACGAAATCGATGTGCTTGGCCTGGATACGGTTGAAGTGCTTCTTGTCTTGCTCTGCTTCCTTGCGCACAAAGACGAGATCGGCCAGCC
>JBGTHH010000791.1:0-2297 GCA_041746275.1 Pirellulaceae bacterium
CCGTCGGCCAGCGGCAACTCGATCTGCGCATCAACTGCACGCCCACGCTGCATGGCGAAGACATGGCGCTGCGCATCTGGGATCACTCGATGGGTCTGTTCGGTCTGGACGAATTGGGCATGTCGCGACCCGACCTGAATAAACTGTGGTTTATGTTGAATCACCCCAGCGGCTTGATTCTGGTTACGGGCCCCACGGGGACGGGAAAGACGACCACGTTATACGCTTGCTTACAGTTTCTGAACGATGGAGCCCGCAAGATCAACACCCTGGAGGATCCGATCGAGTACGCTATCGACGGCATCCGCCAGTCACAAGTTAATTCCAAGCTCGGCTTGGACTTTCCTGAGCTGCTGCGGAACATTTTGCGACAAGCCCCTGATGTGATCATGATCGGCGAGATCCGCGACGAGGAAACCGCGATGACGGCCGTCCGGGCTGCGAACAGCGGGCATCTCGTGCTGGCGACGCTGCACGCGCCTACGGCGGCCAGCGCCGTGCATAGCATGTTGGCTTTGGGATCGCACTCCTATTTCCTCTCGGGTTGCTTGCTGGGAGTCATCGCGCAGCGTTTGGTTCGCACGCTGTGCCCGCATTGCCGCTCGGAATACGACATTAGCCAGTCGCCACAAACGTTTCAGGAAATCAAGTCGCTGCTGGCCGATGGTGAAGGCAACGCGATCTATGGACCGCGCGGCTGCGAACAGTGTTTCCAAATCGGTTACAGCGGGCGATCTGGGCTGTTTGAAATCATGGCCACGAATCAAGAGATTCGTCGTCTGGTGGCCGAGTCGGCATCGAGCCAGGTGATCGAGGAAGCAGCGATGCGTAACGGCATGACGGTCTTTCGTCGCGGCGCTTTGCTCAAGGTAGCTCAAGGCGTGACGAGCACCGAGGAGATCTTGCGCGACGTGCCCGCCGAGCAGTTGGGCTTGGAGGACTGAGCCAATCGAACTCGGCAATCCGTCACAGGCCCGTCATGGCCCTGTTTGAGTTGGCGGCTTGATGAAAACGGGGGTTCGCCGCTACGGGGCCGGTGCCATTAGATGCTTGTCCGCAAAGTCCAGGAAAGCTCGCCAATCATACTCAGTCACGTCGTGCTTGCCCGATCGAATGTGGTAGCCGATCGTGTTCATCACGGGCTGGTTCACGGCGGGCATAGCATCGACTTTCAGACCGGAAGTGCCGAGCAGTCGATAAACGGGATCTGCAAAGTAGCCGGATAAAAATTCGCCGCGTGGATCCGCCCAGCCATCGTCTTCCGCGCTCGCGATGTAAACCGGCCGGGGAGCGATCAGCGCGATCAGCATGTGTTGGTCGACCGGCAAGGCGTCCTCTTTGTCGTTGTACTGGACAAAGTTGTCACAGAACCAATGCGGGAACGAAGTATTGATCCGCGCCACGGTCTCGCCAAACCGACGACGGCTGAGCGCCGCGCCACCGCAACCAGAATTGTTCGAGATGACCAGCGCGAAGCGTTCGTCGGTGGCCCCGGCCCACAACGAGGTCTTGCCCAATCGCGAATGCCCCAGGACGGCCACGCGGCGTGGATCGATCGCGGCATCCGTCTGAAAATAGTCCAACGCGCGGCTCAATCCCCAGGCCCAGGCGGCGATCGAACCCCATTGGTCAGGTCCCGGCTTCGTCTGTCCCGGTTGGTTAAACAGCGGATGGACGCCGTTTTGAAACCCATCGTCAAAGTCCGGATCGACATCTCCGTAATAGATCGTCGCCAGCCCGTAGCCGCGTTCGAGGATCAGATCGACCGACCAGCGCGAGCCCGACTTGCCGCGCGACGCCTCGGTGGCGCGATGTTCGACCACGCCTTCGCCGTCCCGCATCCACGACTGAGACAGCGTGATGCCCGGGTCGGCATGAATCGTGTGATTGCCGTGGAAGTTGTAACCGAGAAACGTTGGGACCGGGCCAGCGGCGCGTGCGGGGAGATACATCAAAATGCTCATCCGCGGTCCTTGCCGATCGGCTGAAAAGTAGACCGTCACTTCCTTGCGCACCGCCTTGCCGCCCAGTGCTTGCTCGTCCAACGTGGCCACTTCAAAGTGCATATCGTCGCGTGGCTGCGGGCTGCGACCGTAGACTTGCTCGGTGAACAACTTCAAGATCTCCGGCCGTCGCCGCTGGTGCCATGTCTTGGCATCCGTGACCTGCGTGCCGTCGGCCAGCACGAGCGGGTCGGGCAAGGTGAACGTGGGTACGCGAGCCTCGTCGTAGTTGAAGCCCGCCGGTTGCGACCAAACGGGCGAGGAAATCAAGAGCAACGCTAAAGTTAGGCAGTA
>JBGTHH010000792.1:0-5623 GCA_041746275.1 Pirellulaceae bacterium
GGGCCTGATCCAATTTCCACTCTACGTCCGTTAACAGCGAACGGGGAAGAAAGGGAAGAAAGGGCTGGGTGGCCGCGGGTGATTGCTCACCCGCGGCTCCCGCAGAGGACGCTTCGCGTATAAGGGGACGCTTCGCTTATAAGGGGACGGGTCCATATTATCAACACAGTTCGGCGGGCGGGCCGTGGACGGTGACGTTCGTCGGCACGCATTCCGGCGTGAATCAAGTCACGCTGAATGGCGATGCGGCGGCGCTGACTTCAGGCACGCTGGTCCGCACGATCAGCTACGCATACGACGCGGCCAGCCAATTGATCGAGACAGCCGACCCCGATAGCGTGTATGCTTATAAGTACGACAACTTGGGCCGCGTGCTGACAGTGGATAACGACGGCACGCCGGGAGCTCCACAAGTGGTGCTGACTTCGGCATACGACAACAACGGCAACCGGACAAGTCTGTCCGCCGAGATCGACAGCGCGGACGATTTTTTCAATAGCTACAGCTACGATGCCTTGAACCAATTGATTCGCGTTGATCAAGTCGCCGTGGGCCTGGCTAGTGTGGCGGAAAAGCGTGTCGATTTCGCCTACAACGCCATCGGCCAGTTCACTTCGATCGCGAGGTTCAACGATACCGCCGGTGGCAGCGGTGACGAAATCGCCACGTCACTCTATTCGTACGACAGCCTCGGTCGATTGACCGGTCTGGCTTACGAACAGGATAGCACCGAACTGTTCGATCCCTACGCCTGGACGTACGACGATCTGGGTCGCATCACGCAGTTCGTCAGCGCCGATGGGACCAGCGACTAAGAGTACGACAAGATCAGTCAACTCACGGTCGCCGACCACGATTATCAAATGAATGAAGCCTATTCGTACGACGCCAACGGCAACCGCACGATGACCGGCTACGCCACGGGCGACAACAACCAATTGCTCGACGACGGCACGTACAGCTATACCTACGACGTCTTCAACCGCCGCATCGCGAAGTCCGTCGACACGACTTCACCGTTCAATCTGGCCGACGCGGCCATCGAACGGTACGTCTACGACGATCGAAGCGGCGTCGCGTCCATCGACGGCGTCAACGTCACTCTCGACTTTGTTGACCCCGATGGCGATGGTGCCACGGAGATCGAGCTCGTTCGCCAATATTGAGGTGGAACACCTGAGAGTTTTTCGCTGCATCGAGGGCGTCAGGTTTGTCAATCGAGCGGGAATGAGGTTACAATGATCCGCATCGCCGTTGATCGCCTCTCCCCTCCCTCCAACTTGCCTCCCGCTCCATGAAAACACTTTCCTGCCTGGCGATGGTGCTGACGATTTTGTCCACCAGCGCATCTGTCGCCAACGACGAGGGCCTTCAGTTCTTCGAGCAGAAGATTCGCCCGGTGCTCGTGCAACATTGTTATAGTTGTCACTCGGCCGAGGCCCGTGATTCGAAGAAGCTGCAGGCGGCGTTGTACTTGGACTCGGCGGCGGGAATCACGGCAGGGGGCGAGTCGGGCGAGATGCTGCTGTTCAAGGGCAAATCGGCCGAGAGCCTGTTGCTGAAGGCGCTCCAGTACGACGGACTGGAAATGCCGCCCAGCGGAAAGCTGCCGGACGACGTGATCGCCGATTTCGCCAAGTGGATCGACATGGGGGCTCCCGATCCCCGCGACGGTGAATCGCCGATTCAGCCGAAACGCGAGATCAATCTCGAAGAAGGCCGGAACTGGTGGGCGTTCCAGCCCCTGAAGGAAGTGACCCTGCCCGACCCAGAGAAACCAATCGATGGCTTCATTCGACAAGCTCAGCAGGCAAAGGGCCTCAAACCGAATCAACCGACGAGCAAAGAGAAGTTGATTCGCCGAGCATATTTCGATCTGATCGGCCTGCCTCCGACGCCTGAACAAGTTGCCGCGTTCGTGGGCGATCAATCACCGCAGGCCTTCGAAAAGGTCATCGATGAACTGCTGGCGAGTTCCGCTTACGGAGAACGCTGGGCGCGACATTGGCTCGACGCGGCTCGCTTTGCCGAGAGTGGCGGCTATGAGTTCGATGGCTTTCGGCCGGGTGCTTACCATTATCGCGACTGGGTGATCCGCTCGCTCAACCAGGACATGCCTTACGACGAGTTCGTCCGCATGCAGTTGGCCGGCGATTTGCTCGCCCCCGATGACATCGCCGGGGCTGCGGCCACTGGTTTTTTGGTCGCCGGACCTTACCCTGGTCAGATCACCGCGAAGACGGTTGAGGGGATCCGCTACGACCAACTCGACGACATGATGATGACGATTGGCGGCTCGATGATGGGCCTCACGCTCGGCTGCGTTCGTTGCCACGAGCACAAGTACGATCCGATCCCGCACCAAGACTATTACGCGTTGGCCGCGTCGCTGGCGCGGACCGTGCATGGCCAGCGTACGTTGGATCTGGACGAAGCGGCGACCGATCGCGCGCTGGAACAGCATCAAGCCGAACACGCACCGCTGGTCGCGGCGCTGCATCAGTTTGCGTCGACCGAGCTGCCTCAGCGATTCACGGCCTGGCAAGCGAAAGAGTTGGCGAAGCAGCCCGAGGCGACGCGTTGGCAATTGCTGGAACCCGTCGCGTTGGAAGCCGAGCGGTCGTATCTGAAGGCGCTGTCCGGCGGGCTCATCGTGCATGACGGGATGTTGAGCCCTGGGATAAAAGTTCGTCAACGAGGAGAACGTCGCAGTGTGCCCCACGCGGAGCAATACCGGCTGACGTTCCAGACGCATCAGAAGAACGTGCAATCGTTGCGGCTGGATGCTTTCACCGACAAGTCGCTGCCGCAGCGTGGGCCGGGCCTCAACGGCGATGGCAGCTTTCAACTCGCCGAGGTAATCGTCACCGCTCGACCCATCGACCCGCAGGCGACAGACGCTCCGCAGGTCGTGAAACTAAAACCGATCTTCGCGGCCTTCGAGGACGAGAACCAACCGTTGGCCCATGCGGTTGACGACAAACCGACGACCGCTTGGGTCGTGAAAACAACCGCCAAGAAGGACAATGCCGCGATCTTTGAGTTCGAGCCGCCTTTGCCTGGTTTCGCGAGTGGCACCGAGCTGGTCGTCGAATTGATGTTCATCGACCTGGGTATCGGCAGACTTCGAGTCGCGGTCAGCGTCGAGCCGAACCCGGCGACCTGGGCTGGTGATGTATCGCCGCAACATGTCGCCGAGTTGCGAGCGTTCCTCGCCGCGCATGAAAACAAACTGCCCGATCCGTTACCTGACGCACTGCGCGAGCCGCTGGCGCGCTGGTTCGCGCCCTTCGATGCCGAAACGGCGCGGGTCCTGTACGCGGTTCGCGATCATACGGCCGCCACGCCTCGTCCCAAACTGTCCGAGGTTTATACAACCGTCGCCGGTGGCCAGGATGTGTTCTTCTTGCGTCGCGGCGAAGTCCACAATAAGCAAGGTAAGGCCGAGCCCGGTTACTTACAAGTGCTCTGGCGCAGTGCCGAACCAGCACGGCCCGCGGCCTCGCCGTCGCCGGTCGATCCACGTCTCTCGCTGGCAAATTGGATGACCGATGTCGAGCATGGCGCGGGTCCGCTGCTTGCCCGAGTCATGGCCAACCGCATTTGGCAGCATCACTTTGGTAAGGGCATCGTGGGCACTCCCAACGACTTTGGCGTACAGGGCGATCCGCCGACGCACCCCGAGTTGCTGGAGTTCCTGGCCAGCGAGTTGATTCGCGGCGGGTGGAAGCTCAAGCCGCTACACCGCTTGATGATGCTGAGCGAGACTTATCAACAATCGCACGAAGTCGATCCGGAGAATCTCGCGATCGATCCCACGAACCAGTATTTGTGGCATTCGCGTCCACGCCGACTGGAAGCAGAAACGATTCGCGACGCGTTACTCGCCGCGGGAGGCAATCTCGATGCGACCATGTTCGGCCCGAGCGTTTTGGACAACACGGCGCGGCGTAGCGTCTACCTGCGAGTCAAACGCAGCGAACTGATTCCGCTGATGACGATGTTCGATTCGCCCGAACCGACGCAGAGCATTGGCCAGCGCAACGTCACGACCGTCCCGACGCAGGCGCTAGCCATGATGAACTCGCCGTTCGTGCGGCAACAAGCCGAAAAGCTGTTCGCACGCATTCGGCCGTCTGAGGATATGTCGTTAGCATCAGCGATCGACCGTGGCTATCATATCGCCTTTGGCCGCTCGCCCACAGACGCGGAACAAACTCAGATGCTGGCGTTCATTGAACAACAGCGATCCGCGATGGGAATCGACTCGCCCGAGACAACCAGCCAGGCGCTCGTCGAATTCTGCCACGTACTGTTGTGCCTGAACGAGTTTGTTTACATCGACTGACCGCGCGGCAACCGCCTTCTATCCAATAACCGATCATCATCGAATCGCGGAGTGGTTCATGTTCAACTTCTACTCTCCCGCTGAAGTTACCCTGCCAGCGCGACGACGCTTCTTGCAGGAAGCCGGTTTGGGGTTTGGCTCGCTCGCCCTTGCTAGTTTGCTCAATGGCGATTCGGCGGCCGCGCCGCTGCCGGTCGATCCGCTGGCCTTGAAGTCGCCGCACTTCCCCAGCAAGGTCAAATCGATCATCTGGTTGTTCATGACCGGTGCGCCGTCGCAGGTCGATACCTGGGACTACAAGCCCGAATTGCAGCAGCGCGATGGTCAGGAGTTGGCTGGTGCCGACCCCAAGACCGGCTTCTTCACCACCAGCGGCAAGTGCCTCAAGTCGCCGTTCGAGTGGGCTCAGCACGGTGATTCGGGCACGTGGGTCTCGGACCTCTTTCCGCATCTGTCGCGGCATGTCGACAAGATGTGCTTCCTACACTCGATGTATTTGAAGCAGAACAATCACGCGCCGGCCTCGATCGAGTTGATGTGCGGCACCAACCGCCCAGGCCTGCCGGCGTTGGGCGCGTGGATGACGTACGGCTTGGGGTCGCAGAATCAAAACTTGCCGTCGTACGTGGTGCTGCACGATACGCGTCCGCGCGGCGACGATCAGATCTGGTCCGCCGGTTTCCTGCCGAAGACCTATCAAGCGTTGGCACTCGATGCGCGACGCAAGGAAGCGATCGACAATCTGGCTCGCGATGGCAAACACAACGACCAGCAGCAGCGCGCGCAATTGGATTTGATTCGCCTGCTGAATCAGGAGCACGCGGCCAGCCGACCAACGCAGGCCGACCTCGCGGCGCGGATTAATTCCTACGAGTTAGCCTATCGCATGCAGATGGCCGCTCCCGAGGCCCTTGATCTGGCCCGCGAGACCGAAGCGACTCACAAGCTGTATGGCCTGGATCAACCCGAGTGTGCGACGTTCGCTCGTCAATGCCTGTTGTCGCGTCGTTTGGTCGAGCGTGGCGTGCGGTTCGTCCAGGTTTTCGCGGGCAAGGGAGTTGGCGGCGATGGCAGCGTGAACGACGTGCCGTGGGATTGCCACAGCGACGTGGAGATCAACCATCGTTCGTGCGGATTGCACACCGACCAACCCGCCGCCGCCTTGCTGACCGATCTGCAAGCGCGCGGCTTGCTGGAATCGACGCTCGTCATCTGGGGCGGCGAATTCGGTCGCACGTCCGATTCACAAGGCGCGAAGGGCCGCGATCACAATCC
>JBGTHH010000793.1:0-1529 GCA_041746275.1 Pirellulaceae bacterium
CCGGCCGGGTAACGCGTCGCTTTGTAGCGGGCAATTTGCTGGTCGGTGGACTGTTCGAGCAATTGCCGAGTGAACAACATGCGTTCGGGATGCGAGAACTTTTCGCGTGCCCGTTGTCGCAGCTCGACCTGTTCCAGCACAAGATGCACCTGTTCCACAGTGAGTTCACGTCGCAACCGCTTGGTCAGCGTCACGAGCGACTCGTGGGAGGCAGTCGCGTCGGTCAGCAAGGATGCAGCCTGGTCCGACGTCAGCCAGCGGTAATCATCTACGGTCGGCGCGGGCACTTGGCATGAGCTTCCGTGAGAGTGATGATGCTGACATGTCGGATCCTGTCGATCGGTTGGCGGTTTACTTACATTTGGCGCGGGCCAGCGAGCTCCGGCGGCGCTGGCACGTGCGCGATCGACTTCTGGTGCTGGCCGCCGTACTGGCCTCCCGCTCCGATCTACCTCGAATTGCCACCCATTGTCGCCAGACGATCCTCGAGCACAACCCGCATCATCTGATTAGTCGCTGGGATACGGTCTGGCACGCCGCCGCCGACCCCGAGTTCACGCACTTTCTCCGACATATCGAACGACGTTATCCGCCGGAAACCGCCGAAGGGATGCTAAGCTCGCTCGGCGTGGAGCTTGGTGCGGAGCGTGCGACATATTACTCGGATGAAGAGTATGTCGCCTCGCTGCTGGGCCTCTCGCTAGACCGATTGAGCGATCTGTATGGTCCCGCCCCCTGATGCGCCAGGGCAGCCGCCTGTGCGGATCATGGGGAAAATACTTGGCTTATGGGTCGCCATCGCTAGGCAAGCTGCCGCAGCCGTCCCAGTGTTTGCCAAGTTGCCGCGTGAATTGGTCGAACGATGAAGAAAGGGCGAGCTAGGGAATCAGAGAGAGGTGATAGATATGGTCGGAAAACCTCTACGCATGTTAGTGCTGTTGGGAGCCTCGGCCGGAATTCCCTATGCGTGGTTCAATCAAGAGTTCGCCCCGCAGGTCAAGGCCAAGATCAGCGGCTGGTCGTCCGCACTGAAGCAAACCGATTGGTCCTTTGGTTCGACAAAGCAAGTCGGCCTAGTCGACCACGATGACGCTGTGGGTTTCGCTAGTCTGGCTCGGAATCCTCACGAGTCGGTTCCCGTGCTAACCGGTGGCATCAACGAACTCGATCAAGTGCTGGAGTTCAATGTGTCGCGGCGGTGGATCATGCAGCGCTGGTCGCGGATATCGACGGTAAATGCCGAGACCGACTTGGAGGGAGTCCGCGTCGCCCTGGTAACGGGCACTGGACTCGACGACCTCGCGGGCTCGCTGACCTATTACTTTGACAAAGATCAACAGCTCCGCCGCATCACGTTTTATGGAGTCACGGGAGACGAACGCCGTTTGGTGCAACTCCTGGCAACGCGATTCAATATGCATCCCGAGCCGACGTTGGGCGCGGGATTATTCACCGCGAGGTGGAATGGTCGACCGAACTCGATGTTGCGGGTTAGCTTGGCTCCCGTGGTTCGTGCTCAACAGCCGCAC
>JBGTHH010000794.1:0-6058 GCA_041746275.1 Pirellulaceae bacterium
CCGTCCGGCGTCGGTAAGCTCACCGACCTGGGCCTTGCCCGCGCTAACGACGACCTCGAAGCCGCCCAGAGCGAAGCGGGCAAGGCGTACGGCACGCCCTACTACATCAGCCCGGAGCAGATCCGCGGCGAGGTGGAGATCAGCTACGCCGCCGACATCTACTCGCTCGGCGCGATCTTGTACGAACTGCTCTGCGGACGGCCGCCGTTTCGTGGAAGTGTTGGCGAGATTCTGAAACAACTGCACGGCGAGGAACCGGTTCCACCACGCAAGCTGGTGCCGCGGCTGCATCGCGACGTGGAGACGATTTGCCTCAAGGCGCTCGCCAAGCGGCCGGCGGATCGTTATGCATCGGCGGCGGCCCTGGCCGACGATCTGGAACGCTTTGTCGCTGGCGAAGCAATTCTCGCACGCCCCCTGGGCATCGCGCGGCGAGCCGCGCGGCGACTGCGGCGCAGTCCGATCGCCACCGGGGCAGTGGTTGTCAGCGTGATGGCGATACTCGTGACGCTGACGTTGGTGGTGGCAAGCGGCCAGAAACAGCGTCGTCTGACGAACCTACGCGAGCAGTTGGTGGCTGGCCTGGCGCAAATCGAGGCAGTTGCGGAAGCGGAGATTGTCGACCAACTCGACGCCTTGGACCAGTTGGCCCGCCAGATCGCTGAAATCGCACCCTCTGAAAGTCTCGCGACGGCGGCGCAAATGACGGACGGCTTGTGCACGGCCGTCGAACGCCGCTTGAACGTCGAACGCTTGAACGAGGCCGAGGTGCCGGCGCTGACCACGTTGATTCGCGCTCTGCAGGCACGCGACGCGCCGGCGGGCGAACGGCTGTCGAGATTGCTCGCCAACAAGCAAGCCGGCTGGGATGTTATTCCAAAACTGGATGGCGATCTGGCGGCAATCGCATCAGCCTTTCCAACGCCCTTCGAGGTGACTCTGGAAGACGATTCGTTGGTCCGGCACCACGGCAATCGGAACCAGCATTACCCGCTCATTGCGGCGACGGACGTTGCCAGTACGGCGAACGTCCGCGTGGAAGCGGAATTCGCCGACGTGTGGGACTCGAAGGATGAATTCGGGGTCATCCTCGGCTCGGCGCAAGGCCACACCGGCGACGTGATCTCGCTCGATTTTTCTCCCGACGGACGGCGGCTGGCTTCCGGAGGCATCGATGGGACAGCCAAGGTCTGGGATCTTGAGCAGAAGACGCTCGTCGCCAGCCGGCACGTCGGCGCTGGGGCGGACCAGGTCGTTTTCAGTCGTGATGGCCGTCTGCTCGCGATCCGCAATTGGGGAAAGTTGCTTCTGTACGACTGGGAAAACGACGCCGTCATCGACGAGCGGCTCGCCCGATATCCATTCTGTGTTTCGCCGGACCGTCGGCTGCTGGCCGTCTCAGAAAGTGACGTCGTGAGTGTCCTTTCCTTAACGACCGGTGAGGTGCTTGGCAGCATTCCCCAACGGCCAGGAAGTCCTTGGCAATGGCTGGCGATCTCGGACGATCGGCGAACGCTGGTAACGGCGAGGCAATCCGCGGAAGTGCTGTTTTGGGATTGGACTACCGGTGAAGTGATTCACCCGGTTGCGGTGGAAGGTCCAAGCTCTATCACCTGTTTGGCGATGGCCGACGAGCAGGGGAAGATCGCAATTGGAACCCTCGTGGGGCAGGTCCAGCTTTTCAGCCTGAGCGATGGCCGATCGATCGCAAGTTTCGAGCATCAGGGACGCGTTCATCAGCTTGCCTTTTCTCCCGACGGGAAATCCTTGGCGGTCTCTTGCGCCGGGGCGCGGGGCACGGTCTGGGATGTTGAGAACCACACAAGACGCTTCGAGCCGAAGCCATCGGAGTGGGATCTGCAAAACCTGCGATTTGGCTGCGGAGATCGCTCTCTGCTGGCGAGCGACAACGGGCGTGTCCTGCGATGGGACATGGCATCGGGGCGGAAATTGGCCGACTTGACGGGACACCTCACGCAGATCCGCGCCATTGCCGCTCACGGTTCACGGCCCTGGATCGCCAGCGGCGGTCGTGACTGGCTGATCCATGTCCGAGACGCGGACAAAGGCGAAACCGCCGTGGTGCTGGGAGCGGATCGCTGTTCCGTGCGGCTACGAGCAGACTCCGAAGCGGATCCGCCGGCCATGATCGTCCGGCTGGACCTGAACGGTACGCCGGTCGTCAGGCAGCAAGTCACCCTGTCGTCCGATCAGCGCGGACGCCCCCTTCGCGTGCGCGTCGAGCGGATCCACGGACTGATCCGCGTGTTTTTGAACCCATCCGGCGGCGATCCACAGTCCGATCTTGAATTCCACGAGGTGTTTCCCACGCCGTCCGGCGGCACGTTGGCTCTGGTTTGGCCGCAGGGCGTGCGCGTGACGGAGTTGGTTGCTTATCAACGGCAAAGGGCCGCGGCTTCGCAACGCATGGATTTTGCCGAGAAGTTTTATGCCGACGGCCGCTATGACGCGGCGGCGGAAATGTTCCACGCGGTCGCCGTTTCTCTGGAGGACGAGCAATCCTTGCGACCGGATTCCTTGTGGCAAGAGGCGAGCTACAAGGAAGCCGTGTGCCTGCAAGCGGCGGGTGATCAACAGGCGGCTAGGGCGCGATTCGGACGACTACGATCGGCGCCGGGAGACCGATGGCCCGTCTACGCGCTGGTGCAGCTCTGGGCTCAGAGCTTGCGGACCGCAGATATTGAGGCGGCTGAATCGCTGCTTCGCGAGATCAAACAGCGTGGGCTCCCGTACACGCAGGCTGCCGCACTGATCCCGACGCAGATTCGCGCCGAACTGATCGCGGCCGGGAAGCGGCATTTCAACGTGGTGGACAGCTATTTCGCCTACGCGCCTAATCGCGTAGCGCAGGTAAAGCAATTGTGGGAACTGGAGCGACTGGTGCTCGGTAAGGCAACCGGACTAACCAATCTACGCTTGCTTCGCGCCTACCGACTTGACAATGATCGCCAGACAGCCATTGAACTGGTCGAAACTTGGATCGAAGCGGCGACCATGCCCAGCGCGGACGATATTGACGAGCTGGCTTGGATGTTGCGACTGGAGAACCGCCTGGACGATGCAGCTGAGTTGCTGGACCAATTTTTGTCTCGGAGGACCGCCGAGGGGCGTTTCGTATATCCTGGGCTGTGGAGAGATCGCGCGTACGTTGAGGTAGCGCGCGGCGACCTGGCGAACGCCATGCGCGCCGTGGAAACATACCTTGCCGAAGGTGCCGGCGACAATTCCCCTCCTAAGGTCATGTTGCTGAAAGGATTTCTCCATTACGACGAAGGCCGACCGGAAGAGGCGCGTACGTGTTGGGCGGCCGGTTTGGCAGAAGCGCGCAAATCTGGCGCCCGCAACTATTCCAGCGCCGCTGGGAATTGGCTGATCTTCTCGCTGCTTGCTTCACTGTCCGGCGAAGGCGACGAAGAGGAGATGGAAGACGCATTCCGGAATCTTGTGTCCAATGTCGGATCGGGCTCGCCACTGTCCATTGGTTTGCAACTGCTGACCGCCACGAATGTTGGTCGGCGGCGCATTGCGAGAGAAATGAAGCAGATGTGGACGTGCGACCGGGGCCTGGAATTGGCTCGCCGGATCGCATACCAACAATTGACGTTTCGTGAACTTGTCCGGGATCCTGCGTTGCTGTTGGGAACCCGCGTGGGGGCTTCGATGTTTCGTCCCCAAGGCCTCTCGGACGAGGAAGACGAATTGTTGTGGCAAATGTTTCGCCGGTTTCATGACGCGATCATCATCGACAACGTACTTGACAACAACCGACTGGCCGCGCTCGCCGCCGGGCAGATTAGCCTGACATTGTTGCCCGCGGCCGTCGCGCGATTTGAAGATCAACCGGAAATCGGCGGCCCACTGGCTTACTTTGCGGGCCTGTATCTCGTGAACCACAATCGCCCTGAACTGGCGGCCAAGTGTTTTCGGACGGCGCTGGTGCATGCCCCGACCGATTCGCCACTCGCGGCTTTAGCCCAGATGGAAATCGACCGGCTCGCGAATCCCGAGTGAGCCGACGTTGCAAGGGCCTGTTCCCCCAAAGGTCGATGCCAAGGCCCTCCGGGTACAACGGGAGTTCACCCTGATTCGACTCGCTCATCGCCCGACGCAACTCACGCTCCAACAACGATTGCACCATCAATGCGAAAAAGTACACCGCCAATAAACCGACAATACATTCTCCCAACGTTCCTTTTTCTGAGGATGGGTGTCCCTCAACGTTTCCCTCAACGTTTATATGCTTCGGAAATCGTTCAAGAAGGCAGTTTTGTCACAGTTGTGAGAGAAAATCTTTGCACTGTCCAAGAGAACTGAGTACCTCAAAGCATTAAATAGTAAACACTTGCGTCTAAGAAAAAATTAAGGTAAAGTGGTTTTATCTATTTATGGTAAAGTAACTTTATCTTACTGAAATGGCATGGCCGACTGGAACTTCTACGGGCGAAAGGAGCAGCTTGCGGATTTAGAGCGCATGCTCGACCGCAAACGCTGGTTCTTTGCCAAGGTCACGGGGCGTCGCCGAATCGGGAAGACGACGCTCATTCAGCAGGCGATGGAGGAACTCGGCAGCAAGCAGCCGGTGTTTTACGTCCAGATACCCGACTCCGAGCCAGCCGGTGTCCTCTCCGCAGTGAACGACGCCTTGGAGACTTTCCAAGTGCCTGCTGACCGGCATCCTCGCCCCACCGACCTACTGCAACTTGCAAAGTTGCTGGAGGCAATGGCAGAGGGTGGGTACATCCTCATCCTTGACGAGTTCCAATACTTCAATCGTAAAGGCTACGATGAATTCTGTTCGTACTTGCAGGCAAGCGTGGATCGTCTGGCAGCGAAGGCAGATCAGGTTCGGGGCGGGTTGATCGTTCTTGGCTCGATCCACACGGAGATGGTGGCTTTACTCGAAGATCGCACGGCTCCGCTCTACAACCGAGTCACTGACACCATTCACCTCACGCATCTCGACATCGGCTCCATACTGTCGATCCTTCAAGATCATGCTGAGCCGACGCCGGAGCGGCTGTTATTTCTTTGGAACCTCTTCGAGGGAGTTCCCAAGTTTTACCGTGACTGCTACGAGCAAGACGTGCTTGCCGCCCAGCGCAAGACCCTGCTCCGTCGCATCTTCTTTGAGAGTTCATCGCCACTTCGGTCGGAAGCCGAGAACTGGTTTCTGCGTGAGCTGCGTGGCCGGTACGATGTTGTCTTGAAGTTCGTGGCTCGCAATCCGGGGCGAATGCACAAGGAACTGGTGCTAGCGATTCGAGAGGCCAGCGGAACGGCTGATACACAAGTTGGCGGTTACTTGAAGGTTCTCATCGAGCGGTTCGGGCTGATCGAGCGGAAGTTGCCGGTGTTTGCCAAGCCAGAAGCGAAGCGCGGTCGCTACTACGTCACCGACAATTTTCTCCGCTCGTGGTTGGCGGCGTTGGCCAACCCCGTTTCAGCGATAGCTTTTCGACCGCTCGACGAACTGATTGAGGAAGCCGATCAACGACTCGAAATTGTCGAAGGTGGTTCACTGGAGAAACTGGCTGGGCAACTATACGAGGAGCGAAGCCGAAAGGGGATGAGTGATTTTCCGATCACTAACCGGGTTGAGGGATTCTGGGACAAGGCAGACACCGAGATCGATCTGGTAGCCATCAATGAACGGACCCAATCCATTCGATTTGGCTCGTGCAAACGGTCGCCCAAAAAGCTGATGTCTGATGTGAACCATTTCAAGCAGCATGTTGAGCGGTTTCTCAAGGCGATGCCGAAGTATGAAAGCTGGAACAAGCAGTTTGTCGGTATCTCGCCTGAATTAGACGCAGAGCAGCGAGCTTTCCTCAACAGTCACGATATCCTTCCACAAGACTTAAACGACCTAACGCTGGGCTTGAATTGAGCAGGAAGTAGAGGAAAAAAAACGGACAGGAGCGAACGGCACTTCTTTCTCTTCGTTTCTTCTTTCAATCTTCAAACTTTCCCCTCCCCCGTTGTTGAAAAAGCGCTTTGGCATTAAACAGACAGCGAATGCTTTCGGTAACGTCACGCC
>JBGTHH010000795.1:0-6883 GCA_041746275.1 Pirellulaceae bacterium
CCGAAGTATTACGAGAAGATGTCGGAACTGCTGGACGAATTGATCAAGGCCCGCAAGACCCAGGCCCTGAAATATAAAGCTTATTTGGCGAAGGTGGTGGAACTGACCAAGCAGGTGAAGAAACCGGAAACTCATTCGGCCTATCCGGCGGCAATTAA
This sequence comes from Pirellulaceae bacterium, assembly GCA_041746275.1. GTDB lineage: Bacteria > Planctomycetota > Planctomycetia > Pirellulales > Pirellulaceae. Next base: position 159 of record JBGTHH010000795.1, read on the forward strand.
CAGCCCTGGCCTCCGATCGTTGTACGACAACCTGACGGATGTTGCCGCTGCCGTCGTCCGAGAAGCATCGGAACCGTACAACGTAATCAGCCCGAGCGATAGAACGGCGCAACTCGCCCTTGATGTCGACCGTGCCGTGCGCAATGTCAAGAAGGCCGGCTGGCGTGGCAATAAGTTCAAAGAAAAGGAAATTCGAATCGCCATTAAGTCGGTGCTCGGCGAGGACGACGCGCTTGTCGATGCCATCTTCGAGATCATGAAGGAACCGAAGAATGGCTACTGAGCGACAGATCGAAGTGAGCGGCATCCCGGTGGCCGTCGTCCGTAAGGACATCAAGAACCTGCACTTGGCCGTCTATCCGCCGCATGGCCGCGTTCGCGTGGCCGTGCCTCTGCGTACCAGCGACGAGACCGTCCGTCTGGCTGTGGTCTCCCGCTTGGGTTGGATTCGCCGGCAGCAGAAAGCCCTGGACAAGCAGGAACGTCAGTCCCCGCGGGAGATGATCACCGGTGAGAGCCACTTCGTGCGGGGCCGGCGTTACCGTCTCGACGTGATCGAGGAGGATGCCTCTGCGTCGATCGCCATCCGCAATGGGCGGACATTGCAACTCCGAGTTCGCCCTGGCACCGATCGCGACAAACGCGAGGAAGTGTTGCAGCGTTGGTATAGGCAGATGCTTCGCGAGCAACTCCCGGATCTGCTTGCCAAGTGGGAACCGATCGTCGGCGTGGAGGTCGTATCCTGCGGAATCAAGCGAATGAAGACCAAGTGGGGCACCTGCAACATCGAGGCGAAGCGGATCTGGCTGAACCTGGAACTCGCCAAGAAGCCGCCTGCTTGTCTGGAGTACATCCTGGTGCATGAGATGGTCCACCTGCTGGAACGCCACCACAACGACAACTTCCGGGCCTACATGGACGAGTTCCTGCCCCAGTGGCGTCTATATCGAGAAGAATTGAAGCGGGCACCGTTGGCGCATGAGGAGTGGGAGTATTGAGAGGCATCAGCTACCGCTGCTTGGATCGGAGTCGCCGATCCGACCTCAACTGAATATTGAGCTGACGGACGGCGGTCGGTCAGCTTGTCGGTATGCGACATCGGAGCGACACACGATGACAGACCTGAAGTCCAAACCCTGGATCGTGGCCAAGGGTGTTATGTTCCTTGTGATTGCTCTCGCCACGGCGGCAATTATCCTGATCGAGATGCCATCGATCAAACTCGCCGTCCTGCTGACATTACTCGTATGGGCCTCGTGTCGCTTCTACTACTTCTTGTTCTATGTCCTGGAACACTACGTGGATCACACGATGCGTTATGCTGGGCTGTTCGATTTGCTAATGGGCATGAGGCAGCGGCGATCCCAGTTGCGACGCGACGAGTGATGCGTTGGTGCATCCGCTCCTCAGCCAGTCAGTGCTACCACATGACGGAGCGCACCTGACTCGGAAATGGTGGTTTTCAATCTTGGAAAGGTATGCATGAGAATGATTCATCGGCAGCGTTGCTTGATAACGACCACGCCCGTCGTCTTGCTGTTGGTAGGGAGCCTGGCAGGCCAATTCGCGTTAGCGGCCGAACGGTCCATACAGATCACGCACCCCGTGCCCTATCAAGTCGTTCAACGTATCGGCTTCGATCCGGCAAGGGCTTTTGAATTACCGCTTGAAGCGAAAGCCCGGGGTGCGGCTGAAATCGAAATCACCGGGACGCTGCCCAATAGTTCCCCGGCGATGGATCGCTTGGAGTTTCGCATCACGTCGGTGGACAGAGAGGCCGAAGCGGGGACATGGCTGCCTGCCTCGCTCGGAAGCAGCGGGCGACAGGGTAACGACTTTCGGTTCACCACGATCGTCCCCGCAGGTTGGTATCGGCTCGAAATCCGCTCGTCGGCTGACCAGGACGGTACACGAGCCTTAGGTTCGTTGGAACCATTTGGTGTCGGTGAAGTCTTTGTCGTCGCGGGACAATCGTATGCCACGAACACCAACGACGAGCGGCTGCGCGTGACCGATCCACTGGGGCGTGTCGTGGCTTGGGATGCGGCTCGATCGACCTGGGCCATAGCACACGATCCGCAGCCGGCTCCCGATGGCAGCGATGGAGGTTCGATCTGGCCGGCGCTGGGCGATTCGCTGCTCCAAGAGTTGCATGTTCCCATCGCCTTCGCCAATGTGGCCGTGGGTGGCACGTCGTCCGCCCAATGGCTGCCCGAGGGGACGCTGCATCCGCGGCTGATTCACGCCGGTCAGTCACTTGGCCGTTTTCGCGCGGTGCTCTGGCAGCAAGGCGAATCGGATGTGATCGCCAAAACGACACCGGAAGCCTATGTGGCCAACTTAAAGGCGATTCGCAAAGCGGCGGTGCGGGCGTGGGGTTTCGAACCCGTCTGGCTCGCCGCCAAGTCGACTCATCATCCGACTGTCTACTACGATCCGGTCGGTGAAGGCGCGATTCGCGACGCGATTGATCGACTCTGGAGAATTCCCGGGTTCGGAACTGGGCCCGACACCGATATGTTGACGGGCGAGCATCGCGGTGATCGGCAGTCTCGACGGCACTTCAGTCCTTTGGGCCAGCGCCGCGCGGCGGAGATGTGGCGCGATGTCTTGCTCCTGCGACTGCGTAAACCGTTGATGGGCGTGGAGGCCGCCAGTTTCTTGCTGCCCGATTTGCATCTGTTGGAACCAATCTGGTCAGCGGATATCGTCTATCGCGAGAGCAGTGTGTTGCGACGCCGCGACGTCGATTCGCCCATCGAAGCCAAACTGGCGTTTCCGCCCGCTGAGATTCTGAGCGTCACGTCCGTCGATCAGCAGAATGATCTTGACGCCTTCGCCCACGTCACTACCTCCGACCCGTTGCACGTGCGTTTCGAGCATCCCGCGCCCGTCGAGCCCATTGCGGACGCCGATTTGTTCCTACCCGCCGACGCGCCGCATAGCTACAAACATCGCGTGGGGCATCCCGATCAGAACTTACTTTATCGTCCAGGTCGTTGGTTCCACGATCGCAACGTGGAGTTCACTTATCGTCGTCAGCGAACGAATTCCCCAGCGGACTTTCCGAGTCCCGTTTTTGGGACACTGCCCAAAACGTTGGCGCGGCTCAGCCGTGGGGAGCCGGTGACGATCGGCGTGAGTGGAGACAGTATTTCGACGGGACTCGATGCGTCGCTCACGACGTTGACGGCTCCGTTCCAACCTGGCTATGCCGATCTTGTCGCAGCGCAGCTACAAGTCCTGTATGACAGCGAGATCACGTTGATAAACCGCGCCGTGGCGGGCTGGAGTGTGCAGCACGGTGTCAACGACCTCGACAACTTGCTCCGCGAGAAACCTCACTTGATCGTCGTCGCCTATGGCATGAATGATGTGGGCCGACGCGATCCCGCTTGGTTTGGCGCAAGGACGCGCGAGATCATCGAACGCATCCAAGCCGCCGACGCGGAGACAGAGATTCTGCTGGTTGCTCCCATGCTCGGCAATGAAGACTGGGTACATACGCCGCGCGAGATGTTTCCTCGTTATCGCGACGAACTTCGCGCTTTGGTGGCACCAGGAGTGGCTTTGGCCGATGTCACTGCCATTTGGGAACGACTATTGCAACACAAGGACGATTTGGACCTCACCGGCAACGGGCTCAATCATCCCAACGATTTCGGCCATCGCTTGTACGCTCAAGCCCTGTTGGCATTGCTGTTGGCTCAGCCGTAGAGGAACTGTCCCGAAATCGGTTCTCCAATTCGAAAGTAGCGGTTGGGCGCAAGCCCACCGGTTTTGCGAGACCGGACGGCTTGCGCCGTTCCGCTAAAGCGGGAATCAATTTCGGGACTATTCCTTGAAGGAACCTATGATAGGCCGCGTCAGCGTTGCTTGTGAAAGACGACACCGACGAACGAATTCAAGTCGGGCGGATCGGATGGAAGTCAATGATGATCCGGTTTCCACCACAGCACCAGCGCTGCCGACCAGAAGAACACAGTAAATCCCAGACCCATCCAACCGCTGACCCACAACGGGTGCCAGCGAGAATCACGCCGCCAAAACGCGCCGACGGCGACGAACGGCAACGCGAACCCAAAGCCGCACAGAAAGGACCACTCGAAGACCAGGCTGAGTCGGCGGCAGATTAAAAAATACGCCACGCAAACTCCCAGGAACGTGAACATTCCCCAGCGCGAACGCCACCACGATCGGCGCGGAGTCTCCGTCGTCGAGCGCCACCGCGTTTCGTAGACGGCGACCTGAAACGCGACGAACAGACAGATCGGCCAAGTAAACACAAAATCGCCGCGCCAGGGACTCAAGACGGTTGTGCCCAACGCGCCCAGCACGAACGCCGTCGTCCAAAACAGCTTACGCATCGCGGTCGCGCTGAACTGCCCTCGGGCAAGCCAACGCACACCACAGGCCAGCGCCGCGCTGACGATCATTATGGCCAGCGACACCACGTACCACTCCACAAGCCACTTCTGGCTGGGAATGTCAAAGGCATATTCGGGCTCCAGGCCCAAGATCAGGGCGGCCCAATCGACATAGCGTGATTGAGGAATATTGGCTGCCGCCACGGCCGCGGAGCGCGTGGCGGGATCGAGCGTATCGGGATGGCCCAGATAGACGCACACGGCTCGACTGTGATTGCGCACGAAGAGTCGCCCTTGATACAAGGTCGGCTGCGTCCAGCCAATCTCGCCTCCCAGCACCGTAACGCGGCCCAACTCTTCGTAACGCTCGGGCGTGGCGCGAGCGAGAATCAACTCGCCAGTATCGTTCAAGAGGATGAGCTTGCCATCGGCGACGATCAGCGATGCATGGCCCACGCGCGGGACCGCAGCGCGATGGGTGGCATCCAGTTCCGCGCGAGCGCGAGGGTCTCCGACCGACCACAACTCGCTGCCCGTGAGAAAATCGATGCAGCGAAAGCTGCCTCGCGAGGGGCGATGAGTCTTGGCCTGCGCCTCACTCAGATCAAAGCCATAGATCGCTCCTTCGTATAAGACGCTCGACGCCACATCATTCGACATCAGCTTGCTTTTCCAGACCGTCCTGAGTGGCGCGTCCGTCGTGTCGCGCCATTCGAGCAACTCCGAACCCGCTTGAAACGGGCTCGACAACCAGAGATACGGCTCGCGATACAAGGGCCAAGCCGAGTGTTCGTCGTATCCGGCCGACAGTTCGCGCCGCCACACTCGCTGCCCCGTCTCCAGATCGTGGCATACGAGTGCGTTTTGCAGATACCCCAGCACAAATCGACGACCTTGAAACGTGATCGGATAGGCGGGCGTATAGCTGGCCGCATCGTCACCTGACTTCCAGACAAGCTGGCCGTCAATCGCGTCAAGCGCCACCAGACTGGCTCCCGGCCCACCCACTGGCAAGAGGACTTTGCCATCGACGACCGTGGGCGAGCAGGAATAGCCAAAGTCGGTACCGGCACTTCCGAAGCGATCCTGAAGGTTGAGCGACCAGATCAATCGACCATCCTGGGCGTCGAGGCAACCCACTCGATGATTCGGCGCGGCGAAGTAAACTCGACCGTCGGCATAAGTGGGCGTGGCGCGCGGGCCAGGATAGACTCCAGCCGGGTCGTAGGGCCAGTCGTAGCGATGCTGCCACACAGTTCGACCGGTGTGGGCGTTCAGACAGATCACATACTGTCCCGCGAGCGATTGGCATTGAGTGGCGATCCGATCGTGCCAAGCGACGAAGCCCGAGTAGCCTTGGCCGAGCTCGCGCGTCCATAGTACGGGTGGACCGTTCTCCGGCCAAGTCTCTACGATATGGCGTTCGGTGGATTGGCCATCAAAGTTCGGGCCGCGCAGGAAGGTCCAGCCCGCATCCTGTGCCTTGCTTTCCGCTGACACGAGCATGGCGCAGACCACAATCCACCTCGCCACCCATAGCCAAATTGAAGCCAGCCCATGGATCGTTTCGCTCGGCATGATGGTCTGGACATCCTAACGTGGCACAGTCTCCCCACCTGTTGGCCAATTTCCGCTATCTTGGCCTGAGCGGGCACTTGTGTCCAGCGTCGATCGCGCTAGCAGTGCAATGCTGCGGGGATTCCCGATGCGGCGAGTTTTCGACTCTCATGCGGGTGCTTGTGGCCACTCATACGAAGCGCGACAAACTTCGCGTGTAGATAATTGACGATCCTGTGCGTTATAAGCTACATGGCGTTGTGACAGAGACGTCGAGTCCGTGCTATCAGCCGGTCCCATGCACGCTGCCGAATCCAAAGACCTTCTCCCTCCCACAGCTCGTTTTCAGGAGTCCGTTAAGATGAAGAGAATATCGATGATAGTCACACTCGCTCTGGTCGCGTCTGCGACGTTCTATGCCGCCAACGCACAACAGCCGGAACGTCTCGGCGAGCGAGGACCTGGGGACCGAGGTCCCGGTGGATTCCGACCGCCACTCCACCCACTTCAACAAGCCTTGGATACCGATGGCGACGGCGAAATCTCCGCGAAGGAGATCGAGGAAGCCGTAGCTGCGTTGAAGAAACTGGACAAGAACGGCGACGGGAAGCTGACGATGGATGAACTGCGCCCCGATTTTGGACAACGTCGCGGCCCCGAAGGCCGTAATCCCGAAGGTCGTAGTCCTGAAGGTCGTGGTCCTGAAGGTCGTAGTCCCGAAGGTCGTGGTCCCGAAGGTCGTGGTCCCGAAGGTCGCGGTCCAGAAGGTCGCGGTCCCGAAGGTCGCGGTCCCGAAGGTCG
>JBGTHH010000796.1:0-2940 GCA_041746275.1 Pirellulaceae bacterium
AACGCGGACGGGACTTCCTCAAGAGCGAGCAGAAGTCGGCGGGCCAGTGGATCGAACATTCCATTTATCTCGGTGGCGTCACGGCCTTAGCGACCTTGGCACTGCTCAATGCGGGTGAGCCCGTTGATTCTCCGGCGATCCAAAAAGCCCTTGAATCCCTGCGCTCGATCGACCAACCGACGACGGTCTATGCCGCGGCGCTGCAAACCATGGCCTTATGTGCGGGGCAACCCGAGAAGGATCGGCTGTTGATCGTCCGCAACGTCAAATGGCTGGAGTCGGTGCAGCTCACCAGTGGCCCGCGCAGAGGTGCCTGGTCGTATGGGACGAAGGGCAGCGGCGACAACTCCAATGCCCAGTTCGCCCTGCTAGCTTTGCACGAAGCCGATCGCGTGGGGATCGAGGTGAAACGGCAGACGTGGGAGCTCGCCCTCGATTATTGGCGACGGACCCAGCGCGAGGATGGATCTTGGGGATACACCGAATCCGAGCCTTCGACGGGAAGCATGACGTGCGCGGGGATTGGCTGCGTGGTGATCTGTTCCAGCAAATTAGTCGAGGGCGACGCGCGGGTCATTGGCGATGCGGTGCAATGCTGTGGCACACAGACCGACGATCCAACGGTGGAACGGGCGATGCAGTGGCTAGGCCGCTACTTTTCCCCATCGCGAAATCCCAGCACGCTGAACCTGCAGCGACGGCATCTGTTGTACTACTTGTATGCCGTCGAACGCGTGGGGCGTCTGACGGGTCGTCGCTTCATCGGTCGCCACGATTGGTATCGCGAGGGCGCGACAACGCTGCTCGACCTGCACGATAATTTTCGTGGCATGTGGCAGGGAGCCGCTCCCGCCGAAGACGTGCCCGTGGTCGGTACTTCCCTGGCCTTGCTGTTCCTCGCCAAAGGTCGCCGTCCCGTCGTTATGTCCAAACTTCGTTACGGCATTGACCAGCAATGGGATGTGCATCGTGGTGCCGTGCAGCATCTGACCCAACGCGTGGAACAACGTTGGCAACGCGAGCTGACTTGGCAAACGATCGATCTGCGCGCCGCGACAGTTACGGATTTGGCACAGTCGCCCATTCTCTTCATCAGCGGTCGCGAGGCCTTCGAGTTAAGTGCCGATCAGAAGGAGAATCTGCGCCAGTATATCCACCAGGGCGGTTTCATTTTCGCGGAGGCCTGTTGTCGCGGCGAGGGTTTTGATCGCTCGTTTCGTAACCTCATGCGCGATTTGTTTCCCGACAGTTCCCTGCGGTTGTTGCCCTCAGACCATCCCGTGTGGTACGCGGAAGAAAAGGTGGACTCCAAGTACCTGCGTCCCCTGTTGGGCGTTGAAGCGTGTTGCCGCACGAGCGTCGTCTATTCACCTCAGGATCTGTCGTGCTATTGGGAACTCGCGGGAAGTTCGCGTGGCGCAAGCTATCCGGCGACGGTGCGCGACGAGATCGAAGCCTGCTTGCGCATCGGTGCCAACGTGGTGACTTACGCGACGAGTCGTGAGCTGAAGAACAAGCTCGATCGACCGACCTTGGTTAGCAACCGTCCGAGCGAGACGCTGGAGCGTGGTGTGTTGTACGTTCCCAAACTGAAACACGACGGCGGCAGCGACGAGGCACCGAACGCGTTGCCCAACATGCTCAACTTCGTGCGAGCCCAAGCTCAGATGCGCGTCGGCGTCGAGAATCGGCTGATCTCCGCCACCGCCGATGAGTTGTTCGATTATCCGATCGTCTACCTGCACGGCCGTCGGGCGTTTCGGTTCTCGGCGGCGGAACGCGACATGCTCGCCGCTTATATCGATCGCGGCGGCGTGCTCTTCGCCGATGCGATTTGTGCTAGCCCCGAGTTCACCGACTCGTTTCGCCGCGAGATGCAAGCGATCTTCCCCGCGCAGCCGCTAGAGCGAATTCCCCCCGAGCATCCGTTGTTCACTCGCGACTTCCGTGGCTATGACCTCGCGCGCGTCACCGTGCGCGATCCGCAGTTCCGTGACGGCGACGATCCTTTGACGGCCAGTCTCAAGTCGGTGACACCCGTGTTGGAAGGCGTCCGCTTCGACGACCGGCTGGGCGTGATCTTCTCTCCCTACGATCTCAGTTGCGCGATGGAAAATAGCACGTCGCTGGACTGCAAAGGCTATGTGAAGGAAGACGCGGCCAAACTGGTCACCAATGTGGTGCTCTTTGCCTTGCAACAGTAACCGCCGCGCGAACTGATCGGTCGCTCGACTCGTAGTGAAGCCTTCGTGGTGATTCGTTGTCGGTTTGGCGGCCACCTTCACTCGGCTGGCCAAAGACGGTAAGTTGTGAACTCCCCCCGGCCCGCCACCTTCGCCCAGCCGCGTCACTGCCGATGCTACAGATCGAAGATCTTAAGAAATCGTACTTGGAACCGAATGGGCGCGTATTGCCGATCCTGGACATTCCACGGTTCGAGGTCGCTCGGGCGGAGCAATTGGTCCTGTGGGGGCGTAGCGGCAGCGGCAAGTCCACGTTGTTGCACGTGATCGCGGGCATCAGCCGACCCGATTCCGGTGTCATCCGGTTGGATGGGCACGATATTACTTCGCTTTCCGAGGCGGGGCGCGATCGCTATCGTGCGGCCAAGCTGGGTTACGTCTTTCAAACTTTCAACCTGCTCGCCCCCTTCACGGCCTTGGAGAACGTTTTGCTGGGAATGACCTTCGCCCGCAAACGCTTCAATGCCAAACGAGCCCATGAATTGCTCGACCGCGTCGGATTAAGCAGCCGCGCGCATCACAAGCCAGCGGCCCTGTCGGTCGGCGAGCAGCAGCGCGTGGCCGTGGCGCGGGCGCTGGCGAATCAGCCGAGCTTGCTGTTGGCGGACGAGCCCACGGCCAACGTCGATCCCGGCAATCAGCAGACCGTCATCGACTTGATCCGCGAGACATGTCGCGAGGAACAGATCGCCTTGAT
>JBGTHH010000797.1:0-8321 GCA_041746275.1 Pirellulaceae bacterium
CAGCGTGCCGCTTGGGGCGTCGTCGGCAAGGCGCGGCCGATCATGGAGACCGGCGTGGCGAACCTTACCAACGACACGGCGGCCGCGCTCGTGCACTTTGCCGATGGCCAGACACAACAATGGCTGCTGGTGCGGCTGGAAGAACCGACGCAATAGCGGTCCATATCAGATTTCACCCTTGAAAGACCACCATGAATAAACGAGCGCGTGTTTTGGCTTCGAGCGCGGCGTTGCTAGCCGCTGTAGTGATTTCCGCCGCGCTGCTCGGCTTTTTGCCGGCGATCGACGAGGTCGTGCATCCTGTATCCCAAGCGGAGGAAAAGCCCGCAGCGGCCGAAGGTACGACGATTCCAGACGCTCTGGACCGGACGACCTTGCCGATCGCCGAACCACCGCGCCAGCCGTCTACCGAGATCGACGTACGTAAAGTCGCGCCGCCCCCACGGTTTGAAGTCACAGCACCGCAAGGCGCGCCGAACGTGTTGCTCGTGCTCATAGACGACCTTGGCTTTGCGGGCACGTCAACCTTCGGTGGACCGGTATCAACGCCCACCTTCGACCGAATCGCCCGAGCGGGGTTAAAGTTCAACAACTTCCATACGACCGCCGTCTGTTCCCCCACTCGCGCCGCACTGAAGAGTGGCCGCAACCACCATGTCTGCAACATGGGGGCGATTATCGAGACGGGCACCGCCTTCCCCGGCAACACCGGCCAGATTCCCGACTCGGTCGCTCCTGTCACCGAGATGTTGCGTCTGAACGGCTACGCCACAGCCGCTTTTGGCAAGTGGCACGAGACGGCGGCTTGGGAGGCAAGCATCGCTGGCCCCTTTGACCGCTGGCCCACTCGTCAAGGATTCGACAAGTTTTACGGGTTCCTCGGTGGTGAAACTAACCAGTGGGCACCCTTCATCTATGACGGCACCCACCAAGTCGAACTGCCTGAAGATCCGAACTACCACTTCCTGACCGATATGACGGATCAGACGGTAGCTTGGATCAAATACCAGAAGGCGCTGACCCCTGACAAACCGTTCTTTACCTACTATGCACCCGGTGCGACGCACGCCCCGCACCACGTCCCTACCGACTGGATCGCCCGGTGGAAAGGAAAGTTCGATCAAGGCTGGGATGCGATGCGCGAGCAGATCCTTGCTCGCCAGATCGAACTCGGTATGGCGCCGAAGGGCACAACACTCGCTCCCAAGCCCGAGTATATTCCGGATTGGGATTCACTCAGTGTCGACGAGAAACGTCTTTTCGCACGCCAGGCCGAGGTGTTCGCCGCCTTTGTCGAGATGACCGACCATGAGATTGGCCGCGTCATCGACGCGATTGACCAGACCGGCCAACTCGACAATACGCTCGTCATTCTGATCTATGGCGACAACGGTACCAGCGCCGAGGGCGGGCGCAACGGCATGTTCAGCGAAATGACCTACTTCAATGCCGTCCAGGAAACGGTGCCCGACATGCTCAAGTTCATCGACAAGTGGGGCGGTCCGGAAACCTACCCGCACATGGCCGCCGGTTGGGCGGTGATGTTTGACACCCCGTACACCTGGACGAAACAAGTCGCCTCGGACCATGGCGGCACCAAAGTCGGGATGGCTATCCACTGGCCTCAGCGGATCAAGTCCAAGGGTGAATTGCGCACTCAGTTCCACCATGTGATCGATGTGGCCCCCACCATTCTTGAAGCAGCAGGCCTACCCGAACCGAAGGTCGTCAACGGCGTCGAGCAGCGTCCGATGGATGGCATTAGCATGGCCTACACCTTCGAGGACGCCGTCACCAAGGAACGCCACACGACCCAGTATTTCGAGATGTTCGGCAACCGCGCCATCTACCATGAAGGCTGGTTCGCTCGCACCATCCACAAAGCGCCTTGGGAACCCAAGCCCCGCCGCCCTCTCGACGACGACTCCGCCTGGGACCTCTACGACACCGCCAAGGACTTCAGCCTTGTCCACAACCTCGCCGCCGAGCACCCCGAGAAACTCAAGGAGCTCAGGGCGCTCTTCCTCAAAGAGGCGGAGAAAAACTTCGTCCTGCCAATCGACGACCGAGTTTTCGAGCGGATCAACGCCGAGCTGGTCGGCCGTCCCGACCTGATGGCCGGCCGCACTTCGCTCACGCTTGCCGAGGGCATGACCGGCATGAGCGAAAACGTTTTTCTTAACGTTAAGAACAAGTCGAAGACCATCACCGCCGAGATTGAGATTCCGGAAGGCACCGTCGCCCACGGCACCATCCTCGCGCAGGGCGGGCGCTTCGGCGGTTGGTCGCTTTACGTCAACGAAGGCGTACCGACCTACCATTACAACTTCCTGGGTCTCCAGCAGTTCTCCGTGGCCGCCACCGAAAAACTGCCGGTTGGCAAGTCCACTCTCCGCCTGCAGTTCGCCTACGATGGCGCCAAAGGCGAACTCGCCAAGGGCGGCACCGCCACGCTGTTCCTCAACGACAAGAAGATCGGCGAAGGCAAAATCGGCCGCACCCAGCCCATGATCTTCTCCGCCGACGAAACCGCCGATGTCGGTATTGACCTGGCCACCCCCGTTGTCGAGGAAATCGGCTCCGAGCGTAAATCCCGTTTCACCGGCCGCATTCCGCAGATCACCATCGAGGTGAAATGAAAAGAAGGGGCCGTTGTTGTATGCAGCCTGGACATTGAAAAGCTGTTGAAAGTCGGCAGGGATGCGGATTTGAGGAATGAAGGAAGACGTGGGCGAGTCGCCGAAATCGAGGAGTGGCGACTGGGCACGCTGGTTGATAACCACCACTCCCTGCTCCGGAAATCGTGACGAGAGGGCGATTCCCAAGTGGACCAATCGCTTCCCATCGGTTTCGTACCGGGGGAGTATCGTCCAACGTGTGGTGACGGCAGCTTCGCTTCCATCGAGTGAACGAGTCGCGATCGGTTTCGATGTGGCCGTTCTCGGACTCGAATGCACCCTCTTGCGCTCGCGACGGAGAGTATGCTGGGATCACCACAAGAATCAGGCTCAAGGCAATACCGCTCGGGAACCGCACGGACAGGTAACTCATGGCCTGGCGCACCAGGAGTCTGGGGCGGAGGTGCCTTCGCACGCGCCGCGGCCGAAGCGCCACGTCAGCCCGACACCGATCCAGTAGCTCGTGATCGAGGTGGTCGTGAAGTCGCCGAGCTGCTGCGTGTCGCGGAACATGCCGCCAGCCATCAGGTCCATGTCCACTCCCGGCAGCATGTCGACGACGCCGACGCCAAACGAGATGCGGTGCTGACTGGTGATTGCTAATAAACCTTGCGTATAGCGGACTGCGGCCAGGTCGCCAGGCTGGACTACGCCGCCGATGTTCGCGCCGGGTGTGTTGTCGATCGGGTTCTGTGCCCAGACGTAACCCGCGCGAAATCGATATTGATTTTGTGTTAACTGGGCACCCACCTGCACCACCCACTGGTTGTCGTAAACAGCCCTGTACATGTCCGCTTCATCCCAAAGTTTGTACAGGACGTCGACCCCGACCAATAGACGTCCATCCATCAGAGCGCTATTGGCAATGCCCAAGCCAATGTTCTGCGGCAGGTCCATGTTCACGTCGACGGCCGTTTGATTCGGACCCGGATTCAGCAGGAACGCGTTATCGAACCTGTACGACTGCCCCGTCTGGTAATAGCCGCCGACGGTTGTCGCGTCGGTCAACAGGTAGTTCGCTCCGATGGTTCCTCGGAGTGCGTAGTCGGGCGTCATCCCGCCTACGCCGACGAATGGCCCGTCGAAGAAGGCGATGCCCAGCGATAGGCTTGCACCCACTGCCAGCCGATCCGTCAGATCCATACCCAGGGCAACTGGCATATTGAAAATCGTTTGGCCAGTGTTCGTACCATGGCTTTCCGGCACGTGGCGGAAGTCGACGAAACCGCCAGCCGTCGTAATAAAGCCGATCCCAAACGTAGCGGGTAATCCGAGTTCACTCAGATCCTGCGTTACCCCAATGTTCCCGACGGGCGTTCCCGGCGCGGTCGATTTGGCCGAAAACGGTTCGATCAACGGACCGGGACCGATATTATCGGTTTGCGTCAGATTAAACGTCGGCTCGGCCCAACCGCCGCCGAACGTGAATTGCGTCCCGCGAAATTGAGTTAGGGCGGCAGGATTGGCATTGATCGCGCTGGTCAGGTCTTGAGGTCGCGCGATACTCACGCCGCCCATCCCCCCCGATACTGGCATCATCGTGTTGTGCAGTTCGACACCAAAGCTCTGACCGTATGCAGCTGGGCTGACTCCACTCGAGAAAATCGCCAGCGCAGCAAGGAACAACCAAAATCGACACATCATGCACCATCACGTTTCTGAAGGACGTGGCGAGGTCGGCCGTCCTTTCCGTCAGGACTGGCCAGCGTTCCCTTACAAGGGAAAAAACTGCTGCCCCACATTCCGGAAAATTCAAAATGTGCGGAATGGTCGCTGGTTTAGTGCTATTCGGCTTGTGCGGCCATTTCTGTTCGGCTTCAAGTTTGCAAGCGGCAATCTTTGCCCAGCTTGTAAGCAGTTGGTGATCCGGAAGCCAACGGTCCTGCACTTGCCACCGGGAACGTTTGGTTTGACGAGGAAAGCCCCCACTCCTCCGAATCGTCAAGCATCGGGCGGACGACGCAGGGTGTCGGATGGCAACTCGCCGAAGCATTCCTTGTAGGCGTGAGAGAACTCGCCGAAGTGCCAGAAGCCCCATCGCAGCGCTTCTTTCGTAACCGTCGTCGAAGCGTGAGTCGCCGATCGCAGCGACTGCCGTACGCGATGAAGCCGGAGCCGGGTCAGATACACCACCGGGCGCATCCCCAGCACTTCCTTGAAGGCATACTGCAAGGTCCGCTCGCATACCCCCGCCGCTTCGCACAGGTCCGTCACGTAAAGTGGTTCTGCGGCGTGCGACAGCGCGTAATCTTGGGCAATCTGCACGACCCGGCTATGGCCCTGTCGCGTCAAGTCGTGTGGCGTTGACTTGATTTGAACAACCGAGCGGAGAGTCGCCAAGAGATTCTCGATAAGTTCGACTTGAGCAGTAGCCTGCGTTTGCCGCACGTCGAATATCTCCGGTTGTCGTGCAGCCATGTCAGTCAGGCGGCGTCCCCAGCGGAACAGTCCGCGAGCGGCAGCGGGACTTGGCGTTAGCAACTCGACAGCATGGGGAAGGCGAAACTCGTCTTCACGATGCCGGCCTCGAAGGTGGGCTCGGATGTCGTCGGGCGGCAAGAGGAAGGATACGCTCTCGTAGTCGGCCGCCACGACGAACTCCACCTCGATGCCCGGCATGCTCGCCAACACTCGGTCAGGGCCGACCGTCAACCCATTCAGCGTGCCAACAGACTGTGGTCCAAAGGCAACATACGCCACGAAGCCGTCTTGCACCCTGGTGCGAGTGCGAACCGGAAGATTCGTGGACTGGAACACAACGACGCTGGCGCCCAGCCGGACGATGACACGCCGGACCCTGAGCGGCTTTGATTCCAGTTGCACCACGTCCTGCTCGATCACCTGGATGCTTTGACCGACCGCCGTGGGGTCGCTGAACTCGATCACCGTGACAGCCGCCGTGGAATCGGGCGTACCGGCTTTGGCTGGCAGCGTCGCGTTTTTCATGCTTTGCGGAATTTCGATAGACGCCAGAATTGTCCCGGTAGAGACTTGAAACAACATTCACGCCATTTTCATTCCCGAGGCGACCAGCGGGCCATGCTGAACACGGGTGCAATGTTTTGACGGGATTCGGCATCTTACCGATATCTCGGCCCGTGACATTCACCGCAATGGTGCTCTGACTCCCTTGCTTTTGGACCGGTTTAGAATACCGTGAAAGCGCGACATGTTGACGCGCCACTTTCGAGTCTACCCATGCATCCCTTGGTTGTCATCTTCCCGGTCGGCGAATTCCTGGTATGCGAATAGGTTCCGACTTTTTCGATTTCGTTCACGCTTAACTTCCTCTTGCGGCGGGATCTTCCCATGCGACCCTTCTGTTTGGCATTCTGGTTGTCGGCTGTTAGCCTGCTGTCCGCCCAAACCGGCGCACGAGCGCAATTCGAAGGGCTGGCCCGACACATTCCGAGCTCGGCCAACGCCGTAGCGTTCGTCAATGTCGAGAAATTGATGGACAGTCCGGTGGCTAAACGGGAGAAGTGGTCCGAGCGGCGCGATGCGGCTTACGGGTCTGGCATTTCATTTCTTCCACCCGATTCCAAGCAAGCGGTCTTGGCCCTTCACATGGACCTCCCAATGTGGCTGCCGCTGTGGGAAGCGGCGATCCTGAACATCGATCACGAGCCGTCGATGGAGCAGGTCGTGACCATGACGGGTGGTACGGCCGACTCGGTCGTTGGCCGGTCCGCCGTGGCACTCGCCGAAGACGCCTAAGTCGTGAAGCTGGCAGGCAACTCGGCGGCATTCATGGCCCCCGCCAATCGCCAATCGGTCGCCCGCTGGATGCGCGAAGTGGACGCCCGCAGCGCTCCACAGTTGTCCCCTTATTTAGCCGAAGCCTATCACTTTGCCAACGACGTCGGCACACCGGTAATTCTGGCCCTGGATTTGGAAGACGCCGTCACCCTCGCGGGTCTGCAAGAGAGGCTGCAAACTTACGTGGCCAATGCCTTCCTGGCTCAGCACAGTCTTCAGGCCGAGCAGGTCGCCAAGGTCCTGGTGGGAATTCGCGGAATCACACTCGGCATGACATTCAACGAACAGCCCTTCGGAAAGATCAAAGTCGACTTCCGGGATAGCGTGACGCTTTCGCCGGAAGCGGCTAAAGCAGCCCTCCTATTCGCACTCGGGAACCACGGTGCCATGATCGACGAGTTCGAGGATTGGAAGCCGGGCGTCAGCCGCAACCAAATCACGCTGGAAGGTCATTTGGGAGAAAGCGGGTTGCGGCGCATCTCGAGCCTGTTTAACCGGCCGCCGTCACTCAAGGTGAAAGAGGTCACCGCCGCGCAGCAAGCCAAAAGCCAGGATCAAGTGGTTCTGGAAGCGTCGCAGGCTTATTTCGCACAAGTCAGCGAGTTTCTCAAGGACTTGGTCGAGACAATGAAAGGGAGTTCCAGCTACACGATGGCGCAACTCGGCGTGTGGATGGACAAGTACGCCAGCAAAATAGATCAGCTTTCCGTGCTCTATGTCGATCCCGAACTGGTCGATTATGGCGCGCAGGTTTCGGATATGTTGCGGGATGCCTACAACGAGATTCGCTCGGGCGCTGCCCGCTCGCGTGTACGCCAGGGCAACACCGAGATGCAATACAACTACTACTCCTCGAATACGACCTACGGTTACACGTATCGGCAAGGTTACTTTGCCGCGGGGGTCGTTCCCTACGGCTCGACAAGCACGGTGGCCGTACCCAATCAACTGGCCTACCAGCACGAGCGAACGAGGGCTCGCACGGAAGAACGCGTGGCTTCGGGCAATCAGGCCCGCGGCAATGTGGAGAATATCAAAAAGCTGACCGCCGACACGCGTCGGCGAATGACGCAGAAGTACAACGCGGACTTTTAGTCTCCCCATGCACAACGCTTCTCGAACAAGAACACGAATTCGACAAGTCGCCTGAATGTGGCTTCGGGAGAGCGTCTCGGTCGATCATCCTGCCTTCACAACCGCCGCTACCCCAATCCGCGACACTTGTCCCGCCGCGTTTGTCGCCGCTTGCACGCACGCCTCGCGCACGCTTTTCCCTCGCGCCAATTCGGTCGCCAGCGTTGCCAGCACGGTGTCCCCTGCCCCACACACATCGCGCGCTTCCACTCGCTTCGCCGGGAGATACCACGCCTCCTTACCCCGCTCCGCGCAGACGAGCCCTCGTTCGCCGAGCGTGACGATCACGTCGCAACGGTGCTTACGCGAGAGCTGTCGCGCAAACTCCAGCGGCGCAATATCCGTTGTGCCCATCTGCTCCGTGGCTTCGGTCCAGTTCGCTTTGATCAAGTTGACGCCGCCGTACTCGGACCAATCGCGCTCGCGTGCCGGGTCAACCAAGATCGGCACGCCCACCACATGCGCCCGTTCCACGATCTTCCTCAACAGCCGCTTCGTGCAGACGCCTTTGCCATAATCCTGGACCACGAGCACATCGCCAAGAGGGACTTCCGCCAGGTAATCCGCCGCTTCGTCCGAAATTGGCGTGGTCACCTCCCGATCGCATCGATCGGGACGGAGTTGGCCGCGAGCGACGATGCGTTGCTTCCAGGTCGTGGGACGGGCGTCACGCCAAACGTGCGGTTCGATGTCGTGCGCATCAATCAAGTCGAGCAGCTTGCCACCTGGTTCGTCTCGGCCGACGACTCC
>JBGTHH010000798.1:0-3869 GCA_041746275.1 Pirellulaceae bacterium
TCCGATCCGCGCCGTCGCCGCCCAGCGAGCTCCCCTCAGGTCAACGCGACGATCTTCAGGCCTCGCATTTCACGAAGTTCTGGTTAGTTGTGTTCGGTCTGGCTGTTTACGTCGCCGCCATTTCTTGGTTGGGCTTCGCGCTCAGCACCTTGATCTTCGTTACCTTCACGACGAGGCGGCTGGGAGCCCAACGTTGGGCGGCCGTACTCGCGGCGGTGTTGATTGTCGTCGTGGTGTGGTTACTGTTCGTGCAGGCATTTGCCATTCAGCTTCCCGCAGGAATGCTAGGCTTGCCTTTTTAGTTCCGGACACGCTTCTAGCCTTTTGGAAGATCCCTTCGTGAGTTCGCTGGCCATTATCCAAGACGTGCTGACACCGGACGTGTTGCTTCCCTGGCTCGCAGCCATGGTCTTTGGCATCTTCGTTGGTGCCACACCCGGTCTGACGGCCACGATGGCGGTCGCCCTGTTGGTCCCCATCAGCTTTCACTTCGAGAACCCCAATGCCGGATTGGCGATGATCATCGGTGTGAGTTTCACCGCCATCTTCGCGGGCGATATCCCGGCGACGTACTTGCGCATCCCAGGGACTCCGGCCTCCGCCGCCGCCACGCTCGATGGGCATGAGTTGGCCAAGCAAGGCCGAGGTGGCTTGGCCTTGATGATCGATCTCATTTGTTCCTGTTTGGGCGGGCTGATCGGCGTATTACTCCTGATGTTGGTGGCCGCGCCCCTGGCGACCTTCGCCTTGAGGTTTAGCGACTTCGAGTACTTTTGGCTGGGAGTGCTGGGATTGAGCATGAGCGCGTTCGTCAGCCAGGGCAGTACCGCTCGCGGGCTGATCGCGGCACTGCTGGGAGTGCTGATCGGCACGGTGGGGATGGATGTGGTCACCGGCGGGCCGCGTTATCCATTCTTAGAGGCATTGGGCAGCGCCGAATTGTTGCGCGGCTTGAACTTCATTCCGGTCATGATCGGGCTGTTCGGGATTGCCGAGGTCTTGCGCAGCATCCGCTCGTCGGCGTCGTGGTCGACTGCCAGTATCACCCCGTCGGCGACTCCGCTCTGGCCGGCGTTGGTGGCCATTTGGCGACACAAGTTCACGCTGCTCAGTTCGTCCATGTGTGGCACGATCATCGGTGCATTGCCCGGCGCGGGAGCCGACATCGCGGCTTGGGGCAGCTATGGATTGGCTCAGCGATTCTCTCGCGAGCCAGAGAAATTTGGCACCGGTGCATTGGCGGGCGTCGTGGCTCCGACCAGTGCCAACAACGCCGCCGTCGCCGGGGCTTGGATTCCGGCCCTGGTCTTTGGCGTGCCGGGCGACGCGGTGACGGCGATCGTGTTAGGAGCCATGCTGATGTACAACATCACTCCCGGTCCCAAACTGTTTCAAGGCGAGATGCTCCAAGCTCGGAGCATCTTTAGCATCGCGTTGATCACACAATTCCTGCTCTTGCCCGCGGGCTATCTGGGGCTGAAGGCGTTTGGTGCGGTCCTGCGGCTGCCGCGTCGATTCGTGCTGACCGCCGTGGTGGTCTTTTCGGTGGTCGGTTCGTACGCACTGAATAGCAGCATGTTCGATGTCTACGTGATGCTGGTGTTTGGGTTGGTGGGAT
Source organism: Pirellulaceae bacterium (assembly GCA_041746275.1). Classification (GTDB taxonomy): domain Bacteria; phylum Planctomycetota; class Planctomycetia; order Pirellulales; family Pirellulaceae. The sequence goes on from JBGTHH010000798.1 coordinate 1,619, forward strand.
ACTGGTTGGAGTCACGACGCGTTCCGCTCGCCCCCTTGATTCTCGGCTTGATCCTCGGCGAGTTGGTCGAGCGTAAATTGCGAACCGGTTTAATCAGCTCAGGTGGCGACTTCACTCCCCTCTTCACGCGTCCGTTGTGTGTGGCGCTGATTGCTTTGTTGGTCTTGATGTTCGCCGCCGGCCCGCTGCTAAGAACGCTAGGCCAGCGCCGCGTGGTCTAATACGGTTCGCTTCACTCGGCAACGGGGCAAATGCAGCGGAAACCCACACCATATCGCCGAGTTCCAGGCCCGGACGCGAATCGATAGGTGGCACGCACGTACAGCGCAGCGGCAAAATAGGCTTGCATTCAGGACCGACCCGAACCGCCGCTCGGTTGTAATCGATGGTTCGCCCCTAATCGTAAAGAAACGGCGTCACCACTGAATTCCACGAGGTCAGGACACGTCTACCCGTACGCTGCGGCCGAATTAATTTCTCGCTTTTGGATTCAGTAATTGCAGTATTACGAAGATCGATGTCGCGGACCCATTCAGCAGTGTCTATGATCGCCATAAGGTCGGGAAGGCGATCATCCGTCACAGGGGAGTACACGAAGACTCGGTTATCGTACCAAAACACGTCGATCCGCCCCGGCAGTTCGTTACGGACGAGAAATTCGTTTAGCTGTGCTTGGAGCTTGTCACCACGTGCGAAGTCTCGATTCAGTAGGACCCACGCAGCAACTAGGGTAGTAACTGCAATCGCGGTCAACGCGACCGCGACATAGGTCAGCACGTGGCGGGATTTCTGCTCGGGACTCGGCTTCGGCATGTGAGTTGGCGTAAACCGGCGAACGATCAAATTCATGGTGCGGCCGCAGTCGATTCACCATTCAAGACTCACGCCGCCGACCGCTACCGTGGAACGAAAAGTTCGTGGGGGGGTTGCGAGACCGCCCCGCCTCCCCGGCCGAACTTGACGCAACATATCACATCGCCCAAGCCACGCCAATCACATTTTTGCCGGCAGCGTTGGCGTCCACCAAGGAGTCCCATAGCTCCGAGTTCATCACCAACGCCCTCATGAATCGTCGTTGAGACTCGGTCTTTATCTTACCGCTGCCATCGGAGAAGGCTGCGGCAAGTAACGGCCCCAATCGAAGTCAACGCAAAACTTTGCAGTGACGCCAACGACCGCAATGGCAGCATTGACCAACCGGTTGAAGTCTTTCACTTGCTGGGTCACCCCGTTCGATTGTAGTGATGGCTGACACGAATCCGGGCCAGCGTGGAGAATGTTAGCATCCAGGTGATGTTGTCGAGTCGTCAGCGATTGGTGTATAAAGCCGCTTTTCCACAGCCAACGGAGAACCTAGCCATGAATCTAAGAATATATGCAGCTGCAATCTTCTTTGCACTTAGTTGGGGCCATCTTCAAGCATCCGAAGAGGACAGCACCGAGGAGAAGTACCAGACCGTCAAGCAATTGCAGGAAACCGTCTCGAAACTTGAAGCACGAATCGAGACACTGGAAGCTCGGCTATCGAAACTGCAAGTGATTGAGGTCGCCCCTGAACTCGCGCGTTCCTTGTCGAGACTTGACGTACAAGACGTTCAACCTCGCCCTCAAGTGTTACGGCCACCTTTGTGGTACGAAGGCGTCCACGGCGGGATGATGTTCGACGCCTTTCACTTTCAACACGGATTTCGTCGGTAGCATGCGACTTTCACTAGTCAGGTACACCACCCAATAAGAACTGTCAGGACGTCGCCTCGATCCAACGTCCGATAACAGGCCTCGTATTCGAAACGCCGCCGGCACTGCAGAAGCGACGAAAAAGTCAATCCAGGACGAGGACTTCAAGTATCGAGCGATTCATCCCACTCGGCACCTACAGTAACACCCAAGCAAGTGCAGACATTCGACCCTGAGAAGCCCCCATTCAAAATCATCCCAGCCGAGATTCTCTCGACCATATTTATCTTCAATCCGCCGGGCCGCTTCCTTGGCCTGTTCCAAGATCGGTTCCTGTTCGGGAGTCAGGGTTCCTCACCACTCTCGATCCGTGACAGCCAATTCTGATGCCGGTTCCACCATACTTTGTCCCAGAACTCGTTGTACATGTCGAGAATCGCTTTGTCGTTCCGCCGCAGAATCAATGGCCACTGCTCCGCCCTGTGCAAAATCTAAATCGGCGAGTTTCGGTAGACGCATGCGACAATAGCCCGGCAAGTTGTCTCGAGGGGGAAGTGCCCGGGGACACCCATCC
>JBGTHH010000799.1:0-6331 GCA_041746275.1 Pirellulaceae bacterium
TTGCCCGCCTGCGCGATGGATGGCAAGACCTGGCGGGGCAAGCTGACCGAGCAACAGGCTGGGGCGGATACGTCACTTTCTGATCGGCCAGCAGCGCGTATAATGCCCATTGTTGTTATTGGGCGAACCGCGACTTTCCCATTCCACCCCCGATGCCGCCCCATCCCTCGAAGCCATCCCACCCCTCGAAGACACTGCGTGGAGCCCTCCTTGAGTGAAGCCCTTAGAATCTTGCCGCATGTCAACGCTTCGTTGAATGGACTCGCGGCAGTGTTGCTGGTCGTGGGCTTGCTGCTGATCAAACAGCGGCGCGAAGTTGCTCACAAATGGACGATGTTGGCTTGTTTCGCCGTTTCGATCGTGTTTCTGGCCTGCTATCTCACCTACCATCAATTGCTCCACCAAGTGACGGGGTCGCATGGCAAGAGCTTCGTCCATTCCAACCTCGTCATCCTGTGGACGTATCGCGCGATCCTCATTAGTCATGTCCTGTTGGCCGTGACGGTGCCCTTCCTGGCCGTGGCGACGATCTACTACGGACTGCGGGACGACCGCCCGCGTCACCTGCGCCTAGCCAAATGGACGTTTCCGATCTGGCTGTACGTCTCGGTGACGGGCGTCATCGTCTATTTCATGCTCTATTGGGTATTTGGCACGTGACTCCGCGAAGCTATAATCCCGGCATGGGAAACTTGGCGAACATGCGAACGTTTCAACAGGCTCTGCTCGGGATAGCCCTCGGGTTGGTTGTGTGGTTGCTCCCCGAGACGGTCTCGGCTTGTCCAACCTGTCGCGATGGGCTGGCGGGTGATCCAGCCTATTCGGGCATGGTGCAAGGATACTTTTGGAGCATCATTTTCATGATGTCCATACCGTATCTGATCCTGTGTGGCATCGGCGTGTACTTTTACTCGCTGGTGCGTCGCGCACGGCTCCAGCAAGCGACTGCCTCCACCGTTACCCCACCTTCCGATCCATCACCATCGGGCAGTTCCGACATCGCCTTACAGAGCTGAGTTGATGAAACCTTTCGGGCGACTGCTGCAGATCACGGGGTTGGCACTCCTGCCGTTATCGATGTTCCTGGAACTGAGCGGCGGCCTGGGTCGGTCCTTTCACGTGAGTCAAATGGTGCTCATGTTAGTGTTTGGCGTGGCGGCGTTTTATGCTGGCCGGTTGGTTGAAGGTTATGCCAGTCGCTAAGAGTCTGTCCGAAAAGGGGTCAGACCCTCTCCGGCGACGCAAAAAAGCCAGTGAAATCGACTCGCCTCCAAAGGGTCAGACCCCTTTTCGGACAGATTCGAAGTAACCCGAAGGTTGTGCATGAGATCTCGATCGCCATGTCGCACGCTGGTTCTATGCGTTTCGATGCTCGGCGCGATCGTCCGAGTTGAAGCACAGGAAGCTCCGCAATTGGCCCCGGGGCCTGCGACGATCGTGCTCGACTTGGTGGACAACACCACCCGCACGCAGCTCGAACGCGCGGATGTCTTGCTCGCGCAGGGACAATGGCCCGAGGTGGTCGAGACACTCCGTCAGATGGTGGAAACCGGCGGCGAGAAGTTGGTGTTGGTCTCGCGCGAACCAACCAGTGCCAGCGACGGTTTTCGACGATTCGTCGCCGCGCGAACGTTTGGCCAAATGCGGCTGGCCGATTTATCGCGCACCGCGCCGGCGGCCCTGGCGTTGTATCGTGAGCAAGTCGATCCTGTCGCTCGACGCTTGCTGGAGCGCGGTGTGGACCAAGGCGACGAGTCGGCGCTGCGACAACTCACCGAGCGATTCCTGATGAGCAGTTACGGTGACGACGCACTGCTGCTATTAGGTGAAATGGCGCTCGAACGCGGAGAGTGGACGGCCGCTCGCGGCTACTGGGAACGCATTAATCCGCGACTGCGATTCCCGAGCCACGCCGCCGCGGAACTACAAGGCTTCGCCGGTCAGCCACTCTGGTTGCTCACGCGCCATCTTGATTCGGCTGACGGCTGGCGCGAGGCCGAGGATCTGCTGAAAGCCAGCCCTGAACGGGCCAACTGGTTGGTCTATCCCGATACGAATTTGGAACTGGCCGCCGTGCAAGCCCGACTGGTGCTGGTGTCGATTCTCGAAGGGCATGTCGCGCGTGCCCGCGTGGAACTCGACCTGCTGCGTCAACTCTTTCCCAACGAGCGCGGTGAGTTGGCGGGACGTGCCGGCATGTATGTCGATCTGGTGCACTCTCTCCTGGAGCAAAGCCAGCAGTGGCCCGTCGTGTCGCCCGACGAGGCAAGTTGGCCGATGTTCGCGGGGAATGCGCAACGGCATCGAGTGGCATCCACCGGATTCGAGCTTGGCGGTAGCCCGCGGTGGCAGGTGGAGTTGCCTCAGTTCTCCGGTGCCGGCGAGTTGTTTGGGTCCGAAGGGCAGCGCGTGGCGGAAGCGACCACGGGTTTGTTGAGCTACCATCCGATCGTTGTGAACGGTGTGGCGATCTTGCAGATCGGAGCCACGGACTCGAATTTTGTGGCGCGGCGCTTGACCGACGGCGAACGAGTGTTCGGCCAGGAGGTGATGCCTGCGACCGTCTTGGCCGCACCCGGCTTGCCCCGTAGTGTCGGCGTGCCCCGATTTCCCTTGGCAGCCAACCAGCAGACGGTCTACGCGCGTATCGGCTCGCTCCCCACCGGAACCAGAACCGACACGCTGCGCGAACGCGAACCACCGGCGCGCATCCTCGGACTGGATGTCGCCGACGAAGGGCGGCGTGTGTTGGAAGTAAGCCTCGATGGGCCACCATGGGACGACGATTGGGCGTTGGACAGTGTGCCAGTTTCCGACGGACAGTTTCTCTACGTCGTGCTTCGCCATCGCAGTGCGGTGCGTTCCGATGTGCATGTTGCTAGTTTTGACTCGCGCTCAGGCCGACTCCGCTGGCGACAACGCATTGTTGGCGGTGAAACGGCGGGTGCGGATCGACCCTTTGAGTTGACCCACACGCTGCTGACGCTCGGTCCGCAAGCCATTTATTGCAATACGAATTTGGGCGTGGTAGCAGCCTTACGGCCAGATAACGGCGAACTGATGTGGCTGACCGAGTATCCTCGCCTCGATCTGCGGGATCAAAATCCCGACCGCGATGCCCGGCCCTTGTTTCGCGATCTAAACCCTTGCCTGCTGCATCGGGATCTGGTCGTGGTGGCTCCGATGGATTGCGATCGGATCTTTGCTTTGGACGCGAACACCGGCGGACGGGTCTGGAGCTCGTTACCGGGGCAGGGAGCCGACGCCATCCATTTGCTGGGTGTCGGTGCGGAGCATCTGATTGCCAGCGGCGACTATCTTTACTGGTTCGATGTCACGACGGGTGAACTGTTGAGCCAGTTCCCCGCGCCGCGACGCTTCGCGCCCGGTCAGGCCAAGCCTTCGCCTTGCGGTTATGGCCGGGGGCTATTGGCCGGTCAGCACATCTACTGGCCGACGCGCGAAGCGATCCTCGTCTTTGACCAACGCACGCAGCGAGGTGAGTTCGGTGGGATGCCGGAGCTTATCCGCGAGATCCCCTTGGTGCCTCGCGGCGCGATGGGGGGAAATCTTGTCTTGGTCGACGACAGCCTGCTAATTACTACCGCCAATCGACTGTTCGTCTTCGATGCCTACCGCACGCCCGTTGCGACCAACGACTGAACAACCTCGGTTTGTGTGCGTAGCACTGGGCGGGGCTCTGTCAGCCAAGTCGACGCGGGCTACAATGATCGATATGGAACACGAATCGACTCCACCCACCAATGACGTGCCAGCGGACGATGACCTGCAAGCCGTCGAGCGGCTGAACGCGGCGTATCGGCGTATCACCGCCGAACTCGAAAAAGTCATTGTCGGTCAGGAGCATGTGCTCGAAGAGCTATTGATCGTGCTGTTCGCGCGGGGGCATTGTCTGCTGGTCGGAGTGCCGGGGTTGGCCAAGACCCTGATGATTCGGACGCTGGCCGATGCCTTGTCGCTGTCATTCAATCGCATTCAGTTCACGCCAGATCTGATGCCCTCCGATATTACCGGGACCGAGGTCATTCAGGAGAACAAATCGTCCGGGGATCGGGAGTATCGCTTTTTGCGCGGGCCGATCTTCGCTCACGTGCTGCTGGCCGACGAGATCAATCGGACGCCGCCCAAGACTCAGGCCGCGTTATTGGAAGCGATGCAGGAGCATCAAGTCACGGCGGGCGGTCAGAAGCACAAACTGCCCGAGCCCTTTTTCGTCTTGGCGACGCAAAACCCAATCGAGCAGGAAGGAACCTATCCGTTGCCCGAGGCGCAACTCGATCGTTTCATGTTCCACGTGCAGGTCGACTATCCGAGCGAAGACCAGGAACTGGAAATCGTACGGCGAACGACGGCGGATAGCGAAGTGACCGTGTCGCCCACGTTGACGGCCGAGGAGATCCTGGACTTGACGCACATCGTACGCCGCGTGCCCATTGCCGAACACGTCGCGCGGTACGCCTTGCGGTTGGCGCGCAGCACGCGGACGACGGGTGACGAGGTGCTCGATTTTGTGCGCGAATACGTGATGTGGGGCGCGGGGCCACGGGCCAGCCAATATCTGGTGTTGGGTGCCAAAGCCCGCGCGGTGCTGCACGGCCGCTACTGTGTCAGCCCGGAAGATATCCGCGCCGTCGCTTTGCCGGTCTTGCGGCATCGCATCAAGACGACGTTCACGGCGGATGCCGAGGGAGTGACGGCCGATGATATCGTTCGACGGATTCTCGCAACGATTCCTTACGTGAGTGAAGAAGGCCAGCGTGGAAAGCTCCCTCAAGTCTTTAGATCCGCGGACGCTGGCTAAGCTGCAGGGACTGCAACTGCGGGCTCGACGCATCGTCGAAGGGTTCGTGGCCGGTTTACATCGCAGTCCTTATCGCGGCTTCTCCGTTGAGTTCGCCGAGCATCGGGAATACGTGCCGGGCGACGACATCCGCCATCTGGATTGGAAAGTCTTTGGGCGGACCGACAAGTACTACTTGAAGCAGTACGAGGACGAGACCAATCTGATTTGTTATCTCGTCCTGGATGTCAGTGAAAGCATGACCTATCGCGGACCCGGCACCGCGCTGTCCAAGCTGGAGTACGCGCAGTGCGTGGCCGCTTCGTTGGCGTGGTTGGTGTTGCAGCATCAGGATGCGGTGGGGTTAGTAACGTTCGATCGCCAGATTCGCGACTACGTTCCGCCGAGCAACAGCCCGGCACGGCTGACCGAACTGCTGACCGTGATGGAACGTACGGGTTCGGCGGAAAAATCGTCGATCGGCCAAACGTTTCGCGAGCTAGCGCAGAAGCTAACCAAACGCGGTGTCGTGTTGGTGATCAGCGATCTGTTGGATGAGGCACAGGAGGTTCTCAACGGATTACGACATGTGCGGCATCGCGGACATGACGTGGCGGTGTTGCAGATCTTGGATCAAGCCGAAGTGGAGTTGCCCTTCGAGCACCCCATGTTGTTTCGGGGATTGGAGGGACAGTCGGAAGTGCGGGCCGAGCCACGCGCGATTCGAGCCGCGTATCAAGCCGAGTTGTCGGGATTCCTCAAGCGGTTGCAGCGGGGTTGTCTGGATCATGCGATCGATTATCGCCTGGTGACGACGGACCAGCCGCTTGATGTGGCGTTATCCGCGTTTCTATCCTCGCGACAAGGGAAAGGTCGATAGCCGGGCGCGGTCTGTGGGCTGCCCGGTGGACGAAAGAGAAGCGATGCTGTTTGCCTTGTGGTCATTTGCCAGCCCGTGGATGCTGCTGTGGGGAATCGCGGCCGCGCTCCCGGTGTTGATTCACTTGTGGAGTCGTCGGCGGTATGAAGTCACTCCGTGGCCGACCATGCAATTCCTCCTGGCCGCACTCCGCAAGCATCGGCGGCGATTGCAAATCGAGCAATGGCTGCTGCTCGCGCTGCGCACGTTGATCCTGTTGTTGCTGGCTGCGGCTTTGGCCGAGCCGATTCTGTCGGGAGCGTTGTGGGGCGGCGGGGTCGGCGGCGCGCCACCGCTGCATACCGTGCTGGTGATCGACGCGTCGTATTCGATGAGCTACCGACAAGCGGGCACAAGTCGCTTTGCAGTGGCGCAAGAGCGGGCCGCCGAGCTGGTTCGCAACGCGAAGTTGGGAGACGCGTTTTCGTTAGTGTGGCTCGCCGATCCGCCCGAGGCGATCATCGCCGCGCCTGCGGTGAACCACGCCGCCGTCTTGCGTGAAATCAGAAACTTACCCGTCACCCACGGTACCGCTGACTTACTGGCGACGTGGCCGTTAGTCGAACGCTTGCTAGGGCAGGGGGCCTCGCGCTACGCACACCAGTCCGTGC